>JBGQGY010000058.1:0-21773 GCA_041497675.1 bacterium
AAGGTCGGCGAGATGATCGTCCGGCACCCCGGTGTCCAGAAGATCGCCTTCACGGGTTCGACCGAAGTCGGCCGGATCATCCGGCGGACCACAGCCGGGACGGGGAAGAAACTATCGCTCGAACTGGGCGGCAAGTCGCCGTTCGTCGTATTCGACGACGCCGATCTCGACAGCGTGGTCGAAGGCGTGGTCGACGCGATCTGGTTCAATCAAGGACAGGTCTGCTGCGCGGGGTCGCGGCTGCTGGTGCAGGAGAGCGTCGCGGATCGCCTGGTGGCCGGCCTGCGCGCCCGCATGGAGAAGCTGCGGATCGGCGACCCGCTGGACAAGGCGATCGACATCGGCGCGATCATTGCGCCGGTGCAGCTGCAAAAGATCCAACGTCTGTGCGAGACGGGCGTGCAGGAAGGCGCGACGATGTGGCAACCAACGTGGGCCGTGCCGCGCGAGGGCTACTTCTTCCCTCCCACCCTCTTTACCGGCGTCGCCCCGTCGTCGACGATCGCCCAGGAAGAGATCTTCGGACCGGTGCTGGTGAGCATGACGTTTCGCACGCCGGCCGAGGCGGTCGCGCTGGCCAACAACACGCCCTATGGACTGGCCGCCAGTCTCTGGACGGAAAACGTGAACCTGGCGTTGGACATCGCGCGCCAGATCAAGGCGGGCACGATCTGGATCAACAGCACGAACCTGTTCGACGCTGCATCGGGCTTTGGCGGCTATCGTGAGAGCGGGTTTGGCCGCGAGGGCGGTCGCGAGGGGATGTTGGAGTATCTGAAGGCACCGGTCGCGACGCTGTCTGCGGCGTCCGGGGCGGACGGCGGAACCTCTGTTCCGGATTTTGCGCTTCCCTCGCGCGGCGGTTCGGCGGAGACGCGCCCGGACGGCGGCCGCACCGGCGGGCCTCGGATTGACCGATCACCGAAGATGTACGTTGGAGGCAAACAAGTTCGACCGGATCAGGGCTACACGCGTCTCGTATACGCGCCGAACGGTGAATTGATCGGCGAAGTCGGCGAGGGCAACCGCAAGGACATCCGCAATGCGGTCGAAGCCGCGCGCGCCGCGGTGTCGTGGGGCACGACGACCTCCCACGCGCGGTCGCAGATTCTCTACTACGTTGCCGAGAATCTCGAGACCCGATCGGCGGAGTTCTCCGATCGCATCGCAAGCATGACGGGCCGCCCGCGCGCCGACGCCGACACCGAAGTCCGCACGGCCATCTCGCGGCTCTTTACCTTCGCCGCCTGGACGGACAAGTACGACGGGCAGATCCATAGCGTCAACGTCCCCCATCGCGACCTGACCATTGCCATCCACGAGCCGCTGGGCGTGGTCGGGATCGCCTGCACCGACGAGTCGCCGCTACTGGCGCTTGTGACGCTCTTCGGTCCAGCGATCGCGATGGGCAACACGGTCGTCGCAATCCCGTCCCAGACCCACCCGCTGGCGGCCACAGACCTCTACCAGGTGTTCGATACGTCCGACCTGCCGGGCGGCGTGGTCAACATCGTCACCGGCGACCGCCACGAACTCGCAAAGGTGCTGGCGCAGCACGACGACGTCGACGCGATGTGGTACTTCGGGTCGGCCGAGGGCAGCGCGATGGTCGAGCGCGAGTCGGCCACGAACATGAAGCAGACCTGGGTGAACTACGGACATTCGTACGATTGGATGGGCGCCTGGGCCGAAGGAGAGGACATCCTCCGCCACGCGGTTCAGGTCAAGAACATTTGGGTCCCGTACGGCGAGTAGGCAGTTCCGAAGTTGACGTTCTCGTCATCGGCGGCGGGAACGCCGGCCTCTGCGCAGCGCTTGCCGCCGCGGAGGGCGGCGCGCGCGTGTTCCTCCTCGAGCGGGCTTCCGCGGACAAACGCGGCGGAAACTCGTTTATCACAGCCGGTGCGTTCCGGTTCCCCTACCGCGGAGTCGACGACGTCGCGCAAATCGTGTCGGATCCTGCGCTCCGCACGCCCGGCGCCGTCGCGATCGGTGCGTACACCGAAGCCGAGTTCCTCAGCGATATGCATCGCCTCACGAACGGAAAAACGGACCCGGAACTGTCTCGCGTGCTCGTCTCACAAGCGTTCCCAACAGTGAAATGGCTGCGCCGCAACGGGGTCGAGTTCGTGCTCGCCTACGATCGCCAGTCGTTCGTCGTGGACGGCCGGCACCGGTTCTGGGGAGGACTGATCGTCAAGACGCGCGGCGAGGGACCGGGGCTGATCGACGCGCTGCTCCGCGCCTGCGAGGTTGCGGGCGTGACCGTCCTCTTTGAGTCCCGGGCGACAGCCCTCACGTGGGATGGCACCCGGGGCCGCTGGCGGGTTCGAACCGAGGTCGGCGATACGACCCGCGATCACCGCGCCCGCGCCGTGGTGCTTGCGTGCGGCGGGTTCGAAGCGAATCCGCAAATGCGGCTCGCGCACCTGGGCCCGCGCTGGCAGGCTGCGAAGGTCCGCGGCACACCGTACAACGTGGGAGACGGGATCCAGATGGCACTGGCGGTAGGGGCGCAGCCATTTGGCGATTGGAACGGGTGCCACGCGGTCGCCTGGGACGCGAACGCCCCACCGTACAACGACGAGCGTCTCGGACAGCACTTCGAGCGCGACTCGTACCCGCTGGGGATCTACGTCAACCTCCGTGGTGAACGGTTCGTGGACGAGGGCGCGGACTTCCGCAACTACACCTACGCGCGCTACGGACAGGAGATCATCCGCCAGCCTCAGGGCGTCGCGTTTCAGATCTTCGATCAGAAGGTCGTGCCGTTACTCAGGAAGCCCTACACCCTTCCCGGCACGACACGGGTCGAAGCGACCACGATCGCCGATCTCGCCCGCAACGCGGGGATCGATGCGCAAGGCCTCGAACGAACCATCGTTGCGTACAACGGCGCGGTAGACACGACGCCGTTCAACCCGGCGGTCATGGATGGCAAAACGACCCATGGGATCACGCCGCCGAAGTCGAACTGGGCGCAGCCGATCGACTCACCCCCCTACGTCTGCTTTCCGGTGACCTGCGGGATCACGTTCACCTTCGGTGGCCTGAAGATCAGCCCCGAGGCCGAAGTGATCGATTCAGACGGCCGCCCCCTCCCCGGCCTGTTTGCGTGTGGGGAGATGGTCGGAGGACTCTTCTACGACAACTACCCCGGCGGGTCGGGATTGATGTCGGGCGCGGTCTTCGGACGCGCGGCCGGCACAGCCGCCGCCTCGCTCATTCTCTCCAAGTAGCCTGCGCAGGGGCGGCCGCGCCTTGCGGCGAAGCGGCCGAGGTCCACGCAAGGTATTCGAGAGTCCAGCGGAGCCAGGGGACCTCATCACAATGGCCAGCGCCGATGCCGTCAAAGCGCGCGTCCTTCAAGAGATCGACCGGCGGGCCGAGGAGTACGTCGACCTGTGCTGCCGCCTCGTCCGATTCAACACCGAGAACCCACCCGGCAACAACACGATCGAGATCGCGGACTTTACCGCCGAGCTGATTCGCCGGCGCGGTATCAGCGTGCACCGCGTCGAGCCTCAGCCCGGCGTTGTGAGCCTGGCCGCAACCATCGAGGGCCGGCGCCCCAACCCGCACTTTGTCCTGAACGGCCACTTCGACGTGTTTCCCGCGGATGATCCGAGCCTTTGGGAGTACCCGCCGTTCGCCGGTGAGGTCCGCGACGGCAGGATCCTCGGGCGCGGAGTCGCCGACATGAAGGCCGGCACGGCCGCGTCGCTGTGCGCGTTCCTCACCGTGCGCGATCTTGGGCTCGATCTTCCCGGCCGGCTCACTCTCACCCTCGTGTCGGATGAAGAGACCGGAGGCCGATTGGGGACGGACTGGCTCCTCTCCCACAACGCCGATCTCGCCGGCGACGGTTGTCTGATCGGCGAACCCTGCGGACCCGACGCGGTGCGGGTCGGCGAGAAGGGTCTGTGCTGGATGCGGCTCACGGCCGCCGGGGAGTCGTTCCACTCGTCGTTCTCGACCGGCGAGAACGCCATCACCCGCCTGGCGAGCGCACTCGATGTGATCAAGACCGTCACAAGCGAGCGGGGGACCACCCCCGACGACATGCGGGATGTGATCGAGGCCGCCAAGCGACAAGACCTCACGCGCCACCTGACCGGCAAGACACAACTGCTCGAGCAGCCGTCCTTGAACGTCGGCATGATCCGCGGGGGTATCAAGGTCAACATCGTCCCGCGGACCTGTGAAGCCGATCTCGATGTGCGGCTGCCGCTCGGCATGGACCCCGAGCGCACCTGTGCCATGCTGCAAGAGCGGCTCCGCGCCGCGGGGTTCGGCGACGTCACGCTCGCTCTCATGATGAGCAGCGTTCCGAGCTACACGCCCCCCAACTCACCGCTGGCGCAAATGGTATGGCGCAACGCAACGGCGGTGCGGGGCGCGGCGCCCGTTTTCACGATGACGACCGCTGGGACCGACGGGCGCTACTACCGCGCGCGAGGCGTGCCGACGGTGATCTACGGCCCGCGGCCGTACAACATCGCGGCGCTCAACGAGTCTGTGCCGGTGGACGAATATCTGACGGTCTTGAAGGTGCACGCGGCAACGGCTGTCGATTTTCTGTGGCTAGGACAAGCATAGCGCGTCTAGCCGATGCGTACCTGACGCGTGACCTGTCCGTTGCTCTCCCAATAGGTGCGCTTTTTTGTGATGCGGGGATGATCGGCCGCCGGCTGCATGTTTCCCCGTGTGTCGAAGGCCCGAGAGGTAATCCTGTACTCCCCTGGGGAGGCATTGTTCCAGTCAAGGTGCCAGAAGTCCCACGCGAACTCGGCTCTCTGGCCCCGATCGATCGTCGCCGGTATCCACGGCCCGCCGTCGATTTGCACATCGACTCGCGAAATGGGGGCACCCCAGGCCGCACCGACGATTCGATGCCTGCCGTCCTTGCGCGTGACTTTGGCGGGCACAGACTTCAGTAACGCCCGACCCACAGACGTTTCGGCCCAGACCGTTTCGCCACCGCGTTGCTCTTCGCGGATCGTCACGTAGTCTCTGGCCATGAAGCGTCCCATAAAACGCGTATCGCGTACCTCGATCCGCCTCAGCCACTTGACGTTGGCGACCCCGTACCAGCCCGGGGCAATCAACCGCAGAGGAAACCCGTTGGGCCGAGGCAGCGGCGTCCCATTCATCTCATAGCACAGCAGGTTGCGGGGGTTCATGGCGTCGGCAAGCGACATGCTCCGCGCGAAGTGCTGCGGCATCTTGATCTGGCGAACTTCCTCTTCGCCCGCGTCGCTGCCCCAAAAGACCACCTCGATGCCTCTCCCCTGAACCCCCGCTTCTTGCAGAACCGACGCGAGCGAGGTGCCCGCCCACCTTGCGGTTCCGATGCCGGTGGTGAACCATGGGAACCCGTGATTGCCGGAACATTCGAGCGTGAAGATGACCTCTTGCCGGGGTCGGGCCTTGAGCTGGGACAGCGTCAAGACCCTGGGGCGATTCACGAGACCCGTGATCTGCAGCGCCCACGATTTCTCATCGACGGCGGGTCTGTTGTAGTGCGCGACGCTGAAGAATTTGTCGTTGGGCGTCAGCCACGAAGAGGCGAGATCTTCCCACCGGGGCAAATTCGTGACGACACCGCCGCTTGGGTTCGCCGGGGGTTGATCCAGCCACGGAATGACTTCTTCCCCGGGTTGGCTCTGGAGCGCCTGAGCAAGCAAGGGTGACTGGAGTAACACCAGCCCCGCGAGCACCGAGCTGCCTTGCTGCAACAGTTTTCGGCGGGAAATCTCACCTGTGGCCATTCAACGGGCCTCCTTTTCTCGTTCCGCCCCTAAGGACCGACGACAAAGTCGAACGGGCTCGACTGCTGTCTTGCGGCATCGTCACCCGGCAGTGGATCAAGGATGGTGGTGAACTGGTTCCTGTAGAGCGGAAACACGATCCGCTGGTCAGCCAGCGTCTGAGTCGTCTGGACGAGCGTCGCGACCGCGACACCCAGAGCCACTACGAGGGTGGCCAGAATTAGGACAAGCGCGGAATGCTTCGGGAGTCGCATCTCAATCCACCGATCCAATGACACGAGCATACGGATCGGTGGACCGCGTGACATCCGGAGGATACCCTAGGGCGTTCGAACTGACCCGTGCGCGGCCGTCCAGGCGGCGATCTGCGATCGAGAGTGAAACCCCAGTTTGTTCATGATGTTTTGGACGTGGGCGCCCACCGTCTTCTCCGTGATCCCCAACGTCGCACCGATCGTTCGGTTCGTGTGTCCCCCTGCAACCAGCGTTGCGATCTCTCGCTCTCGCCCGGAGAGTATCGACGACGGCTTTGGGCTAGTGGGTGCTCTTGATGGCTCGGACGTATCGGCACGGCGCGGCGCCGGTTCGAGCGCGTAGTCGATTGTCTCGGCGAGCGACATCGCCTGGCCTGCCGTCCAGGCACGTTCGAACGCGCCCTCACCAAGCCCCGTCCGAGCGGCAGTAACGGCCAGATCAAGGCTGGTGCGTCTCCAGCCGACCGGGACCACCGCAAATCGTTCTCTTAAGCTCTCGGCAGCCCCGAGCAGTGTTGCTGCCCGCACAAACTCACCCCGCGCAGACAGTGCGCGTGAGAGCTCCACCGTCAGCCATATAATGATGAACGGGAAATTTCCTTGGCGCGCGTGCGCCAGGCCGTCCCTGAGGAGTACCTCTGCCTGCTCAGGTCTCCCCTCTGCAAGCGCCACCATTCCCAATTGCGCGAGTATGAAACTCGTCATATAAGGGTTATTCAAACTCAAGGCCAGGGCCAGCCCCTCGTTGAGCAGCGCTGTCGCCCGCGGGAGATCGCCGCGGAGATAGACGGTTCCCCCCAGCGTACTCAGCGTCCTGGACAAGGGCGTCATGTATGCGAGCGTGCGAGACAACGGCAACGCCTCCTCGAAATACGCGATTGCCGTATTCAGCTCACCACCGTGTTCTGCGATCTCTCCCGAGACGAGCAGAGAGAGCACGATGGCATCACTCTTGCCCAGAATCCTGGCAAGCCTGAGGCTCTCCGCCGCGAGAGGTGCACCCGCCTGGAGATCGCCCTGCAAGAGGGCCCCCAACGCGGCTACGCGTGATGCATTCCAGCGTGGCTTGGACGGCTCCGTTCGAGCCGCATTAAGAGACATCTTCAACAGGTCACGAATCTCTCGGAAGTGCCCCTGACTGTTCCACACCCAGTGTGCCGACCCGGAGAGGCGGAGCGCGCTTTCGGCTTCGCCATTGGCGAGAAACCACTCGACACCCGCCCGCAGATTGTGGCGATCCGGTTCAAGCCGATCCCCCCGGTAGTGGGTCATCAGACCAGGCTCGGCACGCTCTGCCAGTTCCAGAAAGAATCTGGCATGAGCCTTTTGGACGTCGGTTAGCTCCCCGCCGGCCTTCAATTGTTCCAAACCAAACTCGCGAAGGCTCTCCAGCAGACCGAATCGTGGCTCGTCGCCTTTCTCTGCGAGCTTTCTGACCAGGTGCCTGTCGACAAGAGCGCTGAGAGCATCCAGGACGTCGACCCCGATGTCGCCAGCAACATCGCACACTTCCTGAATGGCCTCCAGACTCGCGCTGCCCGCAAAGACAGCCAATCGACGAAACAGTGCCTGCTCGCGCGGCGTGAGCAGATAGTAGCTCCACGCGATCGCGTCTCGGAGCGTCTGGTGCCGGGCCGGCGCGTCTCGCGGGCCGGTCGTCAGCAGGATCAGTCGCTGCTCGAGTCGTTCTAGTATCTCCTGCGGTTCGAACATGCTGACTTTGGCGGCGGCAAGTTCGATGGCCAGCGGGAGGCCGTCGAGACGGACGCAAATCTCCGCGACAGCGCCGGCGTTGCGGTCTGTCAGGAGGAAATTCTGCGTGGTGGCCCTCGCGCGTTCCACGAATAGGCGCACCGCAGGCGATCGCAGGATCGCGTCGGCAGAACCGTAGTCGCGGCGATTAGGGAGGCCAAGCGGTGCAACCTCAAAACGATGTTCCCATCGCAGTCGCAGGGGCTCTCGGCTAGTGACAATGATGTGAATACCGGCACCCGCACCCAAGAGTTCAGAGATGTCTGTTGCCGCATCAATCACGTGCTCAAAGTTGTCCAGAATGACAAGGGTGCGCTTCTTGTGCAGGTATCGCCGGAGCCGGGCGGTCGTCGGTTCGCGCGTCGTGTCGGACAGACCAAAGGATCGAGCGATGGCTTGCGTGACGAATGACGGATCGGTCACGGTGGTGAGGTCGACGAACAACACGCCATCGTGAAACTCGGCCGCAACGCCAGCCGCAACTTCAACGGCAAGGCGCGTCTTGCCGATCCCGGGTGGACCGACGAAGGTGAGCAACCGGACATGGTCGGCCAGCAACTGCTGCCTGGCCGCCGCGATCTCGCCGTCCCGACCGATCAAGGGTGTCGGACGCGGCGGCAGATCGTGGTGAGGGTCCTTATCGGCTGGCGGCTCGCGACCAGGCATGCGGGTATCGTAGCATGCGACACCTGGCAAGGACTGGAGCCGGCTATCTGCGCAGTCCGGTCACGGCAATGAGCAGCACCCACAGGAGCAACAGCGCCAGAAACCCGGCAGACAACAGAAGTGTTTTGATAAGTGATGACCCAAGACCCTGCCGATAGGCGACCCTGACAGCGACGAACAGATACAGCGGGGCGATCCCCAAAAGGACGCCGTAGTACAGTCGCGGATTGGCGGTCACGACCGCAGGCGTCAGGATCAGGTAGATAAATGAGAAGAAATGAAATGCGAAGGTCAGATGCTCTGTGTAGTAGACTTTCTGCCGTACGTACAAGAGTTTCATCAGCAGGGCGAAGAGCGGGATAATACCCAACATCAGCAGGGGGAGATTGTTGGAGATCCTCTCGTTCATTGCCACGACCTGCGCCGCCGTCAGTGTGTGCAGCGGACTCGCCTGGTCGCCCACGTTTTGCCTAAATGTGTCCACCGTGATGGGGTCGAAGCGCCGGACGAGGAGCCAGAAATAGACGCTCACGAACGCGTAGAGCCGTGACGGTGGGAGGTAGGCGACCTGCCGGCCGGCAGAAAACTCCCGGGTCAGAAGGCCCGGCCGGAACAGGAGTGGGCGCAAACTTCGTACCGCCTTAGAGTCGAATGTGACAAAGTTGCCGAGGATGTCGACCGCCACATCCCACAGCGGAACCACAGGGGGCTGGAACCTCTGCCCGCACTCCGAACAGAACTTCCCGGAGATCGGGTGGCCGCAGTTGTAGCACTGCGCCGCCTCTGCCGTCATCTGCACCGCCGCACCGCCCTCGACAGGACCGCCATTCAGCGGTCGGTGTTTGGCCTCCTCTATCCGGCAGCCCACCGGAGCCCTCCACGGCAGGACTGACCCCGACAACGGTGAATTGTGCCGCGAATTGAGGTCTTGATCGGTTTCCCCAGAGGAGGATTGTTGATGGCCGCACGTAAGCGCGGAACGCGATTGACCCGCAGGGAGTTCGTCGTAAGCGCGGCTGCGGCCGTAGCCTCGACCACCGTATTGAGGTATGCGCTCCCCGCTGCGGGTGCCCCCGCGCCGGCCCCGGCTCAGGCGCCGGTCAAACCCAGCACGGGCGGCGTCCTGCGGACAACGCTGGGCGCGGAGCCCACTACCCTCGACCCCCACCGCGCGCAGTCGATCTTCGACTACGACGTCAAGGATGCCCTGTTTTCCTCGCTCGTGAGCGATGACTTCATCGAGGGCGCCCGGGGAACATTGGCCGAATCGTGGGAGTCGCCCGACGCCTCCACCTATATCTTCAAGCTCCGCCGCGGCGCGCGGTTCCACGATGGGTCGCCCGTCACAGGCGACAGCGTAAAGTTTAGTCTCGAGCGCGTGGCCGCGCAGGGACTCGGATTGATCCGGTCCATCCCCGATCAGGTCGCCTCGGTCGACGTGCTCGACCAGCAGACCGTCCGGTTCAAGCTCAAGGCGCCCAACGCCGCGTTCCTCATCGACCTTGCCGATATGGCGATCGTCCCCAAAGATTTTGACCCGACCCGTCCGGTCGGGGCCGGCCCGTTCCAGTTCGTCGAATGGGTGCGGCTCAGGCACGTGCGGGTGAAGAAGTTCCCCGGCTATTGGCGTGAGGGGCGTCCGTACCTCGACGAGGTCGTCTTCATGCCGACACCGGACGAGAATCAGAAGATCGTGCTGCTCGAAACGGGTAACGTTGAGTTTACGGACACCGTTCCCCTCCCCCGGGTCCGCGACGTCGAGCGAAGCGGGAAGATGAATGTCCTCAGCGTCCCGCCCGGCATATCGGCGTCGAGCTACTACTTGCTCACACGCGCCGACCGTCCGCCGCTGGACAACGTCAAGGTCCGGCAGGCGATGAACTTCGCCATCGACCGCAAGGCGCTCATGGAGGTCCTCTTCCAGAAGGGCACGTTGAAGTCCAACATCATCCCGCCAAAGCACTGGGCGTTCAACCCCGCGTCGGTCTCGTTCAACGATCGCGACGTCACCCGGGCGCGAAAGCTGATGGCCGAAGCCGGGCAAAGCAACGGATTTGCGCTACAGCTGAAGCACTTTACAAGCCGCGCGGAGTTTGCGCCGCTGGCGCAGGTCATCGCCGCGAACCTGGCCGAGATCAACATCAAGGTCGAGGTGTTTCCGTTCCAGATCGGCATCTGGCTCAACCAGGTCTTGGTCGAGCGCGACTTTCAGATTGCGCTCTCGGGCATCATCCCGCGCCACGACCCCGACATCATGCTGGGCGAGCAGTACTCGATTCGGCGGATCAACGGCAAGGCGATGGGTTGGCGGCACGACCTCTTCGAGAAGCAGATCGATCAGGGCCGGGCCGTCGTGAACCAGGAGGCCCGCAAGCGTGTGTATTCCCACGCGCAGCTGATCGCCCAGTGGGAATCGGCGGGGTTCGTCCTCAACGAGCGGCCGATCCTCATGGGCGCGGCGCCGAGCGTCCAGGGCTTCAAACCCGACGTGCGTCAGCTCATACGCTTCGAGGACGTGTGGCTGAAGCGATAGCTCGTTGACCAGGACGAACAACCACGCCGCCGTCCTCGGCTCGCGCGTTCCCATGATGGATGGGGGCGAACGCGTGCGCGGCAAGGCGCGCTACACCGCTGATATCACGCTGCCCGGTATGCTGCACGCCCGGCCCGTCCTCAGCCCGCACGCGCACGCCACGATTCTTGCCCTCGACAAGACCGCGGCGCTCGCCGTCACGGGCGTCGTGGCGGTGTTGACGGCCGATGACCTCGCCGTCACATTCGCAGGTATCACACGCGCCCATATGCTGCTGGCGCAGAAGAGAGTGATCTTCTGCGGTCAACCGGTGGCCGTGGTCGTCGCAGAGACCGAGGCGGCCGCCGAGGACGGCGCGGCGGCGGTGACCATCGACTATGGGGCCCTGCCCGCGTCAATCAATGTGGAGGCGGCGATCGCGCCGGGTGCGCCCCTCGTATGGCCGGACGGCGTTCCGAAGACGCTTAATCCAGATGACGCCGCGCACGGGACCGTGACCGCCGAGGTTCACCGCGAAGAGGGCCGCGCCACGAACGTCACCGGCGAAGTCGACGTCACCCGCGGAGACGTCGCGCAGGGCTTCCACGATGCGGACCTGGTGCTGGAAAATACGTATCGCACACAGACCGTGCACCAGGGCTATCTGGAACCCAACGCCTCCATTGCCAAGCCCGATCCCCTCACCGGCGAGATGACCGTCTACAGCGCGACGCAGGCGCAGTTTCTCGTCCGTGACAAGGTCTCGCAGATCTTGAACCTGCCGGTGAGCAAGGTGCGTGTGGTGACGCCAACCGTCGGCGGGGCGTTTGGCGGCAAGTTTGGCATCATCGACCCCTTGGTGGCCGCCGTGGCGTGGACGTTGAAGCGCCCGGTCCGGATGGCCCTGACGCGATCCGAGGATTTTCTGCTCACCACCCCGGCCCCACAGATGGTGATTCGAATCAAGACCGGCATGACCAAGGGCGGCGTGCTGACGGCGATAGAAGCCGACATTCTACTCGATAGCGGCACCCACCCGACTGCCCTCGCCGGACTCGCGGCGCAGGTGCTCGCGACCTCCTACAAGGTTCCACACCTGCGTGTACGCGCCACTGGGGTGGTGACCCACAAGCCGGCCGTGGGATCGTATCGCGGGCCCGGGGGGCCGCAGGCGACCTTTGCCCTCGAGTCGCAGATCGACGAGATGGCGCGCCGGTTGGGTCTCGACCCGCTGGCAGTTCGTCTGACGAACGCGGTGGACGAGGGTGACCTGATGACCGACGGCGGGCGGTACCCGGCGATCGGTCTGAAAGCCTGCCTGCAGCGCCTGGCGTCACACCCCACGTGGACACAGCGTCAGCGAACGCCAGGCGTGGGCTACGGTATCGGGGTCGGTGGCTGGCTCGGTACGATCATGCCGGCCTGCGCGATGTGCGCGATGGACGGGGACGGCACGCTGACCGTCACGGTCGGCTCGACAGACATGACGGGCGCGCACACGACGATGGCCATGATTGCAGCAGAAGTCTTCAACGTGCCTCCCGAAAAGGTGCGCATCGTCGCCACCGATACCGGCGCCGCCACATTTGCCGGGCCCAGCGCCGGCAGCATGGTGACGCGCACAGTGGGGGCGGCCGTCCTAGCCGCCACCCGGGCCGCGCGCAAACAACTCGTCGAGACCGCCGCCTCGATGCTCGAAGCCAACCCCGACGATCTCGTGCTCGAGGACGGCTACGTGATCGTGCGGGGCGCGCCCGGCAGGCGGCTATCCTTTCAAGAGATCAGCACGCGGACGCGGAGCTACAACTCACCGCATCCGCCTATCGCCGCAGAAGGCACCGTGGCGCTGCGAGACATCGCGCCGTGTTTTGTCGTCGAGCTGGCGCGCGTGCACGTCGATCCCGACACCGGCCGGGTTCAGGTTCTTGATTGGGTCGTGGTACAGGACGTGGGGCGCGCGCTCAACCCCCTGCTGATCGAAGGCCAGATTCACGGTGGGGTGACCCAGAGCCAGGGGTTTGCGCTGGGCGAGCAACTCGCGTACGACGAACACGGACAGCTGCTTTCGGGGACGTTTGCAGACTACGCGTTGTCGAAGGCCGGGGACGTGCCTTCGATCGCCGTCGAACTCATAGAAGTTCCGGCCCAAGGCAGTCCCTTTGGGGCGCGGGGCGTCGGTGAGCCCTCGATCATCCCCGGCGTCGCCGCCATCGCCAACGCGGTACGTGACGCGTGCGGCGTGCGTGTGACCTCGTTGCCTATGACGCCGCAGACGATTTGGAAGAGCCTGACCGGCTAGCGGCGCCCGACATCTCACGCCAGACGCGCCCAACCGCATCGGCGAGCACGCGCTCCTGACCCGGTTTCAGCGTGACCGGGTTGACGACCAGCACTCCACGATGAATCTGCGCCTCGCCCAGATGGATCGGCATCTCGAGCCTGTGGAGCCGGCGCACCAACTCCCTGGCCTGGGCCGACCCGCCGGGGCAGCGCAGGAGCACCAGCGGCACGCGGCTGTCAGAATCCGCGGCGTTGACGCGCTCGACGGCCAGACCGCTGTCTTTCAATTCGGCCTCGACGTGTTTGGCCATGCCCTCCCACCCGGCGAGATCTCGAGCGTGGTCGCGCCGGACGTACCCGCGCAGCGCGACCAGCAGCCCGACGATTTCCTCTTTCCCGACTTTCAAGGCGCGGCCGATGCCCTGTTCCGGAGGACCGGCCACTGAGACGTCGGTAGCCAGACCGGCCGGGGGAGCCCACGTCGCGGCATCGACGTCCATATCCAGCATCTGCAGCGCCGCAGCGGTGATGAGGTCGCGCCGCCCGCATAGGATGCCGCTGGTTTGAGGACCCATGATGGCCTTCCCGCCACTGAAGGCGACCAGATCCGCGCCGCTGGCAATGAACCGCCGGAGATTGTCCGCCGGTGGAAGCTCTGCGGCGGCGTCCACGATCACCGGGACCCCCTTTTCGTGCGCGATCTGAATGGTCTCGTCAAGAGAAAGCGGGATGCCTTTGGAGCGCGCCACGATATAGAGGACGGCGGCCGTCCGATCGGTCAGCGCTGCGCGCAGCTCGTACGCCCGTGTCCCATAGGGCATGCCGATCTCGACCAGCCGCGCACCGGTGGCACGCACCGCATGGTCGTAGCCGTCGCGATGCCCCTTCTGGATGACCACCTCAGACCGCATGCCCGTCGTGTCAGGGAGTTGGTTCATCTTGTGGGGGTCAAGACCTGTGATGCACGCGGCGGCGCCGAGCAGCAATCCGGCGGCCGCACCGGAGGTCACGATGCCCGCCTCCGCGCCGGTGACATCTGCGATGACACGGCTCGCCGCGGCCTGCAGCGCATCCATCGGCACGTAGTTCTGCGCCGCTTCGCGCATGGCCGAGAGCACCTCGTCGCTCATGAGGCTGCCACCGAGGCGCGTCAGACACCCCGCGGCGTTCACCACGCGTGGAACACCCAACTCTTCGAGAATCGTCACGAGCGCCTCCTCATGTCAGTGCTTGTCCTCAGGGATGACGTCCCGGCGCGCGCGGAACTCGCGCACGAACTGGACGAAGTTCTCCACGGCGCGCTCGAAGATCAGCCTGCCCTTCTCAGCCGTGGCCACCGTGGCATCACCGGCCACACCCGTCTTCGAGATCCCACTCCACCAGATCTCTCCCAAGTGGACACCGGAGCCCGGTATGCCGATGTCCATCCAGATCCGTGGGGTCTGCTCGAACCCCATCTCTCGATCCATCCGATCCCTGCGGACGCGCGCCTCGTCGAGATGCAGCACCACCGAGGTTTCGAGTTCGCACGCGTGCGCCATCCCCCCGGGCGTGGGCGCCTCGCGGAGATCGTCCATCGTGCCGATCAGGGTTCCCCAGAAGAGCGAGGCACACATCGAGCCGGTCCGGTAGTGCAGTTCATTGCCCGCGACGGCCATATAGGGTGGATTGACGCCGTGTCCGCTTACCACCACGATCCGCGTGAACCCATGGTGCGCGATACTGAGCAGCACATCGAGGAGATACTGGATGATATGGTTCCACTGGATCGTGATCGCACCGGGAAAGTGCATGTGGTGGGCGTCGAAGGCAAACGGGATGACCGGCAGAACCACGACCTCGTCAGGAATGCGCCGTCCAACCTGATAGCAGAGGTGACTCACGATGTAGTTGTCGGTGTTCAGCGGGAGATGCCGGCCGTGCTGCTCCATGGCGCCGATAGGCACGATCACCACCCGACCCTGACCCGCAACGTCTTTGAGCTCCTCCCACGTCAGGTTGCCCCAGAGAAACCGTTCCTGCCGCGTGAGATCCACCAGCGCCTCCCGCTCCTACCCCTTCCGGGTGGATGAACCATACCGCGGCATCCAGTACTCGCGGTACCACTGCTCGCACTCCGCGCCGCAGAAATCCAACGGCCGGCCGTCGATCTCGACGCGCCAAATCCGCCGGGGGATCAACCGCCCGCAGAGGACGCAGTTCGTGACTGTCGTTTCATACCACGCGCGCTGGATTTCGATCCATTCTCCCATGCCTGTCTCCCCTGCGCCCGCAGCCGGCGATCCCGCAGCCGCTGCGTGGCTTTCGGGTCGGGTCTCAGGTCGCCGTTCGCGCCGGTCAGGACGACGCCATAGACCGCACGGGCCTGGGCGGCGGAGACGAAACCCTCTCGTACATCCTCGAGAACATGTTCTGGGTCGCGTTCGAGCGGGCCGCCGTATCCTCCACCACCCGGCGTCTGGTACCTGATCACGTCGCCGCGCTTGAGTACGACGTTGGTGAATTTTGTCGGTGACATGGTCCCAAAGACGTCAGAGAACGACCGGAACCGAGCCGTCCCTGCGGGCCGAACCAACAGCTTGGTCCGGCCCCCTTCCATACCGCCGAAGAGTCCCCAGGGAGCCAGCCGCACGCGGTCAAAGAGCGCGCTCACGGTGATCTCCGGGGCCGTCACCTCAAGGGTGCGTACGATGCCCAGCCCGCCCCGCTGCCTCCCCGGACCGCCCGAGTCCCGGACGAGCCCATAGTCCCACGTCAAGAACGGATAGCGAGTTTCAAACACTTCGACGGGCGTATTTCGACAGTTGCTGTGACGGGTGATTTCGCCGCTGTTGCCGTCCTTCCTCGCCGTGGCGCCCGTCCCCATGCCGTCAAAATGGTAATGGCTGTAGTATTGACCTGTCGCAGGATGGGTCCCGCCGAACAACAGATTGCTGCTCGACCCGCCGCTGGCCGCGGCCACCCGATCCGGGACCGCCTGCGCGAGCGCCGCCAGGAGCAGATCGATGATCTTCGGCTGCGTGTCGGTGTTGCCCCCGACGCACGGCCCCGGGTGCTGCACGTTGACCACCGAGCCCGGTGGGGCAATGATCCGGATGGGTCGATAGCAGCCCGAGTTGCGGGGAATCAGGCTGCGGGGGTCCACCACCGAGAAGACGGCATTGTACACGGCGGCAGCAACGACCGTGAACGTGCAGTTCATCGGGCCGCGGACCTGGGGGCTGCTGCCGGTGAAATCGAACAGGATCTCATCGCCGCGCACGACGACGGTCACGCGGATCTTGAACGGGTCGCGCGTCACCCCGTCGTCCTCGATCCACATCTCCGAGGCATATTCGCCGTCGGGCAACTCGTCGATGTGCGTCCGCATCAGCCGCTCCGAGTGATCGAGCAACGCCCGGCTGCCCTCGCGGATGAACACGGCGCCGTGCTTGTGCGCCAGAGCGACCAGCCGCCGCTCCCCCACATTGAGAGAGCCGATCATGGCGTGAAAATCCCCCCACGTATTGCGCGGCGTACGGTGATTGGTCAAGATAATGCGCCAGATATCCTCGACGTACTCGCCGCGGCTGATGAGCTTAACAGGGGGAAGACGCAGGCCCTCTTGATAGACGTCGGTGGCATCCGACGCGAAGCTGCCCGGCGCCTTGCCGCCAATCTCGGCGCAGTGACCCATGTTCCCGAGAAAGCCAAAGAGCGCGTCCTCAAGAAACACGGGTTTGATCATCATGTGCTCGGGGAGGTGACACCCACCGCGATAGCAGTCGTTATGCACGAGCACATCCCCTGGCGCGAACGCCTTTGCCCCCAACTCCTCGACCGCCCACTTCACCGTATGGGGGATAGCGCCCATCATCGAGGGCGTATAATTCTTCTCGGCGATCAGCTCACCGTCCGCGTCAAGGATGACCGTCGAGAAGTCTAACCCCTCGTTGAAAATCGTCGAATACGACGTCTTCATCATCACGAGCGCCATCTCAGCGGCGACGTTGATCAACGCGTTGTGCAGGACGTGGAGGGAGACGAGATCAGGCGCTACCGGCATGGTTCAGGCCTCCCAGGGTAATCATGATCAGACCGCCGGGTAGCACGCGCGCGTGATCACCCGGTGGCACAAGCGTGGTCGAGTCCTCTTCTTCAACGAGCGCGGGTCCCGGTAGCTCCTGGTCCGGTGCGAGCTCGTGCCGGCGAAACACGGGACAATCGATCCATCCCACCTTGCGGAAAAACAGACGGCGGACCGCTACGGGTTCGGCGGGCGCACACGCGTGATCCCATTGTGGCTCAACAGGATCCGGGTAGCCCAGGGCCGTGATACGAAAGTTGATAAGCTCGATGGCTTCACCAGGAAGGTGAAATCCATAGTGCGTGTCGTGGAGTTGGGCGAATTGATTGCACAGGGCGTCAATTGACGCTGCGGTCATCTCGCCCTCCGGCAGCGGTACTTCGCGCTCGTAGTTCTGTCCCGCGTACCGCATGTCCACGGCGCGGTAGATGATAGGGCGTCCCTGAAATCCCTGGGCGCGAAGCTCCTCCAGGGCGGATGCGGTCATCTCGGCGATGATCCTCGTCATGCGCTCCGGGTCCAGACTCCCGGAGCGCATGATACTGGTCCGCACCTTGTCCACCCGCCAATCCGCAATCAGCGCGCCAAACGCGGAGCACAGCCCCGGGTGGGGCGGCACGAGCACCCGTGGCATCCCCAGCAGGCGTGCCACCGCGCAGCCGTGAAGCGGTCCCGCCCCGCCAAACGCCACGAGCGCAAAATCGCGGACATCGTAACCCATCTCGACGGCCAGCAGGCGGATCTCATTGGCCATGTTCTCGTTTGCGATCTCCACGGCGGCCGCGGCACACTCGACGGGCGCCATGCCGACGCGGGCGGCCAGCGCGGCCACCGCCTCTTCGGCCCGGCTGGGGTGCAACCGCATGCGACCACCGAGAAAGTAGTCGGGGTCCAGCCGTCCCAGCATCAGATTCGAATCTGTGAGCGTGACCTCCGTGCCACCGGCGTCGTAGGCAGCCGGACCCGGCGCAGCGCCTGCACTCTGCGGGCCCGCGTGGAGGAAACCGCCGCGGTCGACCCAGACGATCGACCCTCCTCCGGCGCCAATCGTCTTCACCTTGACACAGGGAAGCGTGATGGGGATGCCCCACTCCACCTCAAACTCCGCGGCGTCCTCGTGCTGGCCCTCGTGGATCACGCCGATGTCACAACTCGTCCCGCCCATGTCCAGCGTAAACGCGTTGCGCTCTCCCGCCGCCAGGGCGAAGAACTTGCCGCCGATGACCCCGCCGGCCAACCCGGACAGGAGCAACTGGACGGCGTGGGTGTCCGCCCGTTGCGCGGGGATCAACCCGCCGTTCGATTTCATCAGGTTGACCGCGGGGGCGCGCTGCGAGAAGACCTCCAGCACGTCCCGAACGTACGTCTGCAGCGACGGCCGCACGTAGGCGTCGGCGATGGTCGTGCTCCCGCGTTCGAACTCGCGCCAGGTGGGGCATACAGCGCTCGACCGCGACACGGGCAGATCCGGACATGCTGCGGCTAAGTGCCGTTCGATCGCCGCTTCGTGTTCGGAATTGAGATAGGAGAAAATACAGCTGACGGCGACAGCCTGGCACTCGCCGCGTCGGACGCGTTTGCCGATCTCGTCGACCACCGCGGCGAGCTGTTTGAGGTCCAACGGTCGTATCGGCCGTCCCTCCGCGTCTACACGCTCACGAATGCCCAGACAGTCTCGCCGGTGGATAAGCGGTTCGGGTTTCACCCAGTTGAGATTGTAGAGCTCCTGCTTGTTGATGCGCTGGATGAACGGGACGTCCTCGAATCCTTCAGTCGTCACGAAACAGACACGCGCGCCTTTGCGCTCGATGACCGCATTGGTGGCCACGGTAGTGCCGAGGATTGCGACGTCGAACCGTTGCCCAATCTCCCCGAGATCGGTCAGGACGGCATGGAGCGCTACACTGGGTGTCCCCGGCGTGGAGGGGCGTTTCGCCTGATGGAATCTTCCATATTCGTCGACGGCAACAAGATCTGTAAACGTGCCCCCGACATCGATGCCGACCCGTCGAAACATGCGCAACACCGCCGAGTGATGTCCTCACCGCACGAGCTGAACCACGACCTCGATGCCCTCGCTTGGGTAGCCACCGGTGACGACGCGCTGAGCGGTCGTGGTCGTGAAGAGTAACCTGTCACCCACCGTAATCGTCGCTCGCACGACCACGACGGTGCTTGCGGTGACGTTCCGGGGATCGTATCTGATCTCAAACGCAAACGGCGCCTGGCGGTCCCTCGTGGCAATCGTCTGCTGACCAAGCACGATGGCGGGTGCGTCCGTCTTCGACGCGTCCAATAGCTGCACGCGCACGATCGCGTCGGTGGGTAGCGCGCTGCGCTGGCGGTGCGTCACGGTCCCGGTCACACGCGCCTCCGTGAGGACGGCGCTGAACCTCATGGCGCCCGAGTCATCCTTCAACCCGAGCACGAGAATGTCGCCGGGCCAGGACACCCGATCGACGGCGTTCAACTGCGCCAGGTAACGACGCTCCAGCGACCCGGGTCGGCACGCCGCCTTGGTGAGAGCCTGAACGGACACGGTGAGTGACTGACCGCGTCGGTCGTACGTCCCCGCCCCCCGGTTGCAGTCGGCTCGCACGGCGACCCGGCCATCCCGGGAGAACTGCACGGTGTATCGTCCGGGATCGTCAGGCGTGACCTGGCTGCCGTCGCCCATCCACGTGCCCTGCCAGTACCAGGTGATCTCGACGAGGCGCTGCGATTCTTCCGGGCGAGTGGCGGGCCGCGGCGCGTACATCCTGGCGATCACCTCCCGACCGGGCAGCGCGTTCCGCAGCCCCTGAACCAGCCGGGCGGTCCATTGGTTGGCGACCTCGTGAACGGGCACACCCGTGCCCGCGGCGTCCGCCGGCGTCACCGTCATGACGGTGATGTCGGCCGCGACGATCGCCGCGCCGTCTCCAACCGCGCGAACCTCCACGGCGATCTGGCGTCGCGTGAGTTCGGGCAGGCTCAGCACGTCGACAATGCGCTGGTTGATCTGTTCGACGCGCTGCTCAAGCGTCAGCCCGGCCGCCCCGCGGGTGAGCCGGCACACCCAGACACCGCCGACCGAGATGTCGCCAATGTCCGCCAGGGCGGGCCTTGGTAGGACAACCTGCAACCCCACCAGCACGGCGACCATCGCCATCATCGTGATTCGGTGGCACACGGTGCGCATCACCCCATCGTCTTCGGGAGTCGGCTGATGCCTGTCCTGCTTGGGACCGTCAAAATACACGCCACCACGCAATACATGGCAGCCCATAGCCACCAGAGTCTCGTCAAGTCCGGGCCTGAGAATCCTCTAAAGAGGTACCAGCCTCCGATCGTATTTTGCGCAGTATGGAACAACATAGCGAGCAACGCGCTCTGATGTGTGTTGTAGTTCCCCCACGAGAGGCCGTAGGCCAGCACAAAGAACGCCACCAGCGGGTGACCTTTGACGCCCGACATGGAGCGATCGTATCATAGCCTGCAAACTCGCAAGACCCTCGCCAAGGACCTCCGCAAGGCCGTGTCGTATGCATCAAGGCCATGATGCTGCAAAAGAATAGCGTGGCCCTGGTGACCGGTGCGGCCCGCGGCTTGGGATGGGGAATCGCCCGGGCGTTTGGCATCGCCGGGGCGAGAGTGTGCGCGACGGATATCAACGACCACGAGCTTGCCCGCTGCGCTCGAGACCTTACCGCCGACGGCACGGACTTCCAGACGGTGCGCTCCGATGTCGCCGACCTCGCCGCGTGCCAAAGCCTGGTCAAGAGCATCGTGGATCGTTGGGGGCGGCTCGACGTGGTGGTGCACAACGCCATCTACATGCCGCTGATTACGTTTGAGGCCACGACGCCCGAAGAGTGGTCCCGTCAGATCGATGTCGGCATCGGGGGATTGTTCAACTGCACCTACGCCGTCTGGGATCAGATGAAGGCGCAGGGCGGAGGCCACATCATCGGCATCGCAAGCGGCTCGAGCATTCGCGGCTATAAAGAGGAGATCGCGTACTGCACGATCAAGCATGGGATTGAAGGGTTTGTCAAAGCAATCTCGTTCGACGCCAAGACCCGCAACATCGCGATCAATACGATGGGTCCGGGTGCCCGCATCAAGCCGACACGAACGACCTGGGCCGAGTACGATCACGCGCCGCCGGATCTACGGGCGACCTGGGCCGACCCGGCTGAACTCGGCAAAGCGTGGGTCTGGCTCGCCGCACAACCGCCCAGCCGGTTCTGCGGCTATCGTTTTGACGCCGCGAAGCTTGTCCAAACTATCGCTCGAGAGGGCCCTGACTTCGAGTTCGCAGCCGACAAGGTCACGCTCTATCCGGACGATTTTCGCACCCGGCAGGAATGGTACAGCAAGTACGTAGACTAAAAAAATGCATGTTCCCGGGAGAATCTAACGTTGACAACAATTTATGACTCCTTGAAATGGAACGAAGTCCGAATCACCGCCCACGCCGCCGCCCAGTA
>JBGQGY010000059.1:0-21651 GCA_041497675.1 bacterium
AAGGAAAATGTCACGCCCGCGCTGATCGAACTCCGGCGCATCGAGGCGCAGATCAAGGCGATCGAGAAGTGGAACGGCCAGATGCCGACCTATGTGGCCGGCCCGGTGCCGATCCTCGACGTGTTCAGGAACGGCAAGTAGCCGCGGCCACGAGCCGGCTCACGCAGGCTGCCCCGGCGGCACCAGGACGTAGGCGAGGACCAACTGTTCCTTGTTGCCGTGGAACCGGTGCGGGACCCCGGCCGGTACATAGATAACTGAACCCGGCGCGACCGGATGATCGACGTCCCCAAGACGCACTATGCCGCGACCGCCGATCACCGCGTACACCTCGTCTTGCGCGTGCGTACCCTGGAGGTCCATGCCGCCCGCGAGGATGCGCAGCACCCCGACGGTCAACTCGCCGCTGCCATGTAGCCGATGGAACTGCTGGGCCGGTCCCGCCATCGTCTCGGCCACCTGGAATGCATCCCAGATCCGCCCCTGCATGGTTACCCTCCCCTGACCGTCCCTACAGATACTGCGTGAGAAACGGTGTCCGGGTCAGGACTTCGGGCCCGGCGTCCGTGATCAACGTCACATCTTCAAGATGACCGCCGCCCACGCCGGGGAGCAAGACCCCAGGCTCCAGCGCGACGACCATCCCGGCTTCGAGCCGCTCCGGCGCCCGGCCGCCGGTCACCTTTTCCCCGATCGTCGGGGCTTCGTGCAGATCCGTACCAAGACCATGGCCCAGGATGCCAAAGTAGGTGTGTTTCTCATACCCCCACCGGCGCGACACCTCGGCGACCGCCTCAACGGCTTCGGTGGACAGCGCCCCCGGACGCAGGTGCGAGATGCCGGTCCGCAGCATCTCGTAGACCGCCCGGTAGATGCGCACTTGCTCCTGACTCGGCGATCCGGCGAAGGCGATTCGGGCGATGTCACCGTTGTACCCGTTGATGATCGCGGCGCCGCAGTCGATGCGGACCATCTCGCCGGGCTGGATCCGCTTGGTCGTGGGAAAGCGGTACCCGTAGACGGCGTTGTCACCCGAGGCGACGAGCGGATAGTACGGGATGTCCTCGGACCCGGCCAGCATCATCGCCGAGGCCGCCGCGGTCGAGACCTCGATCTCGGTTGCGCCGGGTTTCACCGCAGCCATCGCCGCCTGCATCCCCAGGTCGGCCACCTCGGCCGCGGCCCGCAGGATCTGCACCTCGATCGGGTGTTTGATGCGGCGCGCCTCCTCGATCACGCCCTGGCCATCCACGAACTGCACCGCCGGCAGCGCCCCCTCCAACCCGCGCAATGCTCCCACCGGCAACAGATCGACGCCCACGCGCCCTCCGACGCCGAGCCGCTGCGCCGCGGCGGCGATCAACGGCACGCCGTCGGCGAACACAAACGGAAACGGCACGGGATCGACGATCCACGGCATGGTCCGTGTGACCCGTGCCATGTCTCCGCTGGCGACAAAGAAGACCTGCTGGCCCGACGCGGTGACCAGCACCGCGTAGCGCGTGCCGTGGAACCACATGCTGTAGATCGGTCGGAAGCTCGTCACGTACCGGATGGCATCGAGCTTCGCATACAGCACCGCGGCGAGATGGTGCGCGCGCATCGCGTCGATCAAGCGTTGCTGGCGGTAGGCGCGCAGCGAGTCCCACGGCGGGCCGGCTTCCCAGTCAGGGGTGAGCGTCATGCGTCTCCTCTCAGGGTCGCCCGCTCCGCCGTCCGGTAGAAGTACCCGGGGAACCGGCGGACGGCGTCGATATCGACGTCGGCGTAGACTATGCCTTCATCCTCGCCGAGCGTCTGGATGAATCCTTCGTTGGTGTTGATCCCGCCGGGCTTCGTGCGGAACCACTGCGCGAGACCGGCCAGGTCACCGATCGCCGGGGGGACGCACACCGTCGTGTACCCGCCCGCGCGCGGGAATCGCTGCACGACCTGACCATCCTTGCGAAACAGCAGCGCGCAGGCGGCGATGTCGACCCCGATGATGGGTCTCCCGTACTCCATGTGCCGGCCGATCACGGTTCCCGGGTAGGCGGCGCCAAGCGCGAACCACCACGAGGGATTGAAGATGATGTCGACACCGCCGTCGACCAGCGCCCGCACGCCGTCGGTGAAGAACGCGAAGTCGGAGCAAATCACGATCCCCAGCCGTCCGATGGCGGTCTCGAACACCTGCGAGCCGCGGCCGGGCACCACTCCGCCGTCGATCTCCCCCTGCGTCGGGAAATTCTTGCGCTGCCGGCCAATGATCTCTCCGTCCGGACCGATGATCGTGCCGGTGTTGTACCAGCGCTCGCGGGTGCCGTCGATCAACCCGGCCACCACGTGGATCCCCAGACGCTGCGCCGCGCGCCGCAATTCATCTTCGCCGACCCGGGGGTACAGTTCGGGAAAGCACGCGCACTGCGCGCCCGCCCGCGCGGCCGTCTCGAGCAGCTGGCAGGCATGCGCGACGTCACCGCCGCCCCACATGTCGTCGACCTCGACCGATACGGGCCGGGCCTGGATGGCCGCCACCTTCACCTTCACGTCATCCACCTCCGCGGTAGAGCCTTGGATCGAGCGTCTCGCGCAGCCCGTCGCCCAACAGGTTGAACCCGAGCACCGCCAGCATGATGGCCAGACCAGGAAACACCACCAGCCACGGCGCGATCGTCATGTACTGCCGGCCCCGGCTGATCATCCCGCCCCATGACGGGGCCGGCGGCTGCGTCCCCAGACCGAGAAACGACAGCCCCGCTTCGACGAGAATCACGATCGACAAATTCAGCGTGGCGGCCACGATCACGGGTGGCAACACGTTAGGGAGGATGTGACCGAACACGACGCGCCGGCTCGGCGCGCCCAGCGCGACGGCCGCCTGCACGTATTCCAGGGACCGGGCGGCGAGGGTGGCCCCGCGCGCCAGCACCGCGAACTGCGGCATCGTCAAGACGGCGATCGTGAAGATGAGGTTCGTCAGGCTGGGCCCCAAGGCCGCCACGATCGCAATCGCCAGCAGAATCGCCGGGAAGGCAAACAGGATGTCAAACAGGCGCATCGTCACCAGGTCGATGACGCCTCCGGCGAATCCGATCGCCGTCCCAAAGGGCACGCCGACAACCGTCGCAAGCGATACCGAGCCCAAGGCAGCCGCGAGTGAGATCCGCGCCCCGTGGATCACCCGGCTCAGGATGTCGCGGCCCAGTTCGTCGGTCCCGAAGGGAAAAGCGCGCGAGGGTGGGGTGATCTCGAACCCGGCGTGCAGCGCCGTCGGCGCGCGGGGGGCCAGGATGGGGGCAAGCACCGCCACCACGACGAGCGACGCCACGATGGCGCCACCCGTCACCGCCGACCAGTTGCGCCACAAACGCCCGACTCTAGTCATACACGATGCGGGGATCGACCAGATGATAGAGCACGTCTATGGCCAGATTGATCAGCACAGCGTTGACGGTCAGGAAGAGGACCGCGCCCTGGATGAGCGTATAGTCGCGCTGGTAGATGGCGTTGACGACCAACCGGCCGATCCCCGGCAGCGCAAAGACTTCTTCGATGATGACGGCACCGCCGATGAGGGCCACGAACTGGATCCCAGCGGCCGCGATCACCGGGATGAGCGCGTTGACCAGGGCGTGCCGGTACACGACGCGCGGCTCGGGGGCGCCTTTTGCGCGCGCCGTCCGGACGAAGTCCTGCCCCAACACTTCGAGCATGCTGGCCCGTGTGTAACGAAGCAGGATCGCAGAAATCGCCGCGCCCAGGGCCAGCGCCGGCGGCAGCATGTGGCCCACGCTCGCCAGCGGCGCGTCGACGAACGAGACATAGCCAAGGGTGGAGACCGCCGGCAAGTAGCGGGATCCCAGCACGATCAGCACGGTCCCCATGAAGAACGCAGGCGTGGAGATGAACAGCAACGAGGTGATGCGAACCAGCGGCTCGATCCTCCGGGCCCCGCGCATCACAGAGAGCACGCCGAGCGGCACGCCAATCCCTATCGCAATCGCGATGGACATCACAGTGAGTTGAACCGTCACCGGAAAGGAGCGGGCGATCTCCGTCCCGACCGACCCGCCGTGCACCAGCGAACGGCCCAGGTCGCCCCGCAGGATCCCAACCACCCAGTGCAGATACTGGACCGCCAGCGGCCGGTCGAGATGGAGTGCCACAATGAGCGCCTGGCGGTTCTGCTCGTTCTGGCTCGCCGTGATCCCAAGCAGCACCGTGACCAGGTCACCCGGGATCAGATGGATGACCAGGAACGACACAACCGAGATCCCGATCAGCGTCGGGATCAGGAGCGCCAGCCGCTTGGCGAGGTACGCCTGCATTCAGCCCGCATCGACCCGGGCGCGGCGGCGCGTTACTTGTCCAGCCAGACCTGGCTGAAGTACTGGCGGCTCCGGCTTCCCGGTTGCGCGCCCGGCAGCGACACGTACCCCTTGACGACGTCGCGCATCAGCTCGACCGCACCCGACGCGTAGACAAAGATCATGTACGCCTGTTCTGCGATGTGGCGCTGCATCTGCTGGTAGATGCCGATACGCTTATCGCGCTCGATGGTGGTGCGACCCTGTTCGAGCAGTTGATCGACGTAGGCGTCGCGGAACTTGCCGAGGTTGATCGCGGAGTCGCTGTGGAAGATATCGTACATATGGGCGTCGGGATCGGGCTGCCAGACCGTGGGGATGATGCTCATCCCGTCATACGTCGTACGCACAAACGCGGTCAACAGCGCCCCCCACTCTCCCTGTCTCAGGGTCACGCGGATGCCGGCCTGCGCCCACTGTTCCCGCATGACCTCACCGGTGCGGACCGTGAACGGGAACCGCGGCGGGACTTCCAGCGAGGTATCGATCCCGTTGGGGTAGCCCGCTTCCGACAACAGTTGTCTGGCCAGCGTGGGATTGTACTCGTAGTAGGGGAGACCCTTCTCATCCCCGCTATAGCCAAAGGGCGCGTCGCACGGCGGGATCTTGGTTGAAATAGCGCCCTTGCCGCGCAGCACCGTGCGGATCACTTCGCGCCGGTTGATGCCGACGCTGACCGCGCGCCGCACGCGGACGTCGTTGAACGGCGGCTTCGTCTGGTTCAGGACCATCGTGTGCTGCCCGCAGTATCCCTTTGGAACTAGCACGGCGACGCCCGGCATGCTCTTCACCTGCTCGTCGACCAGCGGGTCGACGGACCACGTGTAGTGGATCGTGCCAGTCCGCAGCGCCGCCAGCCGCGCGGTCTCGTCGGGGATAATGCGGTATTCGATCCCGTCGAGATACGGCAGCCCGCTCTCGAAATAGTTGGGGTTGCGCTTGAGCACGACGATGTTCTCGGCGACGAACCGGTCGAGCATGAAGGGTCCGGTGCCCGAGGCCGTCTGCTGCAGGTCGCCCGACTTCTCCACAATCTCCTTCGGGACGATCGCGGAGTAGTGCGGGGTGCCCAGGTACGAGAGGAAGGGCGCGAACGGCCGCCGGGTCACGAAGCGCACCGTGTACTTGTCCGGGGTTTCAATACGGTCGATGATCGCCCAGATCGAACGCCAGGGCGACGCGGTTCGCTGGTCGATCATGCGCTCGAACGAATACTTGACGTCCTCGGCTGTCGCCTCGCGTCCGTGATGGAACGGGACGCCCTTGCGCAGCTTGAACACAAAGGTCGTCGGGTTGGACACTTCGTAGGATTCGGCCAGGTCGGGCACCAGCTTGTTGAACGAGTTGCGGCGCAGCAGGTTCGAGTAGACGTGCTCGGAGATCATCCAGGTGTGGGCGGCCGCCGATTTGGCGGGATCCAGACCGGGCGGGCTGACGTCCGACCCCACGACCAGCACCCCGCCGCGCTTGGGGGGCCCGCCGGGGGCGGCCATGGCAATCCGGTCGAACTGCGAGAGCGCCAGGAGCGTGACCCCGGCGCCTTTCAAGAACGTCCGCCGATCGATCTCGCCGCGGATCAGGTGACGCGCGTCGTCCTCCACGTCCATTCCTGTCACCTCCGTCGGAACATGACTGTCAGTTGCAGGACTGGTGGCGAAATTCCTTCTCCGAGCGCGTCCATGTCGAAACAGGAATAAGGGTCCCTTCGGGCTAACAGTGTGGCGGTCAACTTCTCCGTGAGGTGAGGGCATGCGTTTCGTCATGATGGATGGGCGCGGTGGACCGCACTTGGGGCTCCTGGAGGGGGAGCACGTGCTGGCATTCGCGCCGCTCGCCAGGCTCGCGTCGCGAACGCGGGGCGGCAAGGCGCGCAGCGCCGCGGCCGAGATCCCGGACGACCTCCTTTCGTTCATCGAACGGGGGTCGCTCTCACAGGCCAAGGCGGCGCTGGCGTTGGGTCGGCGGCTGCTCGCCACCGGCAAGGCACGCGGCGTCGCGGTCCCGGTGTCAAAGGCCCGCTTGACGGCTCCGATCCCGCGGCCGCGTAAGAACATCTTTTGCATAGGGCGCAACTACGCCGAACACGCAAAAGAGAGCGGCAGCAACGTCCCCACGGTGCCGGTGTTCTTCACCAAACCACCCACGTGTGTGGTGGGCCCCGAAGCCCCAGTCACGCATCACGCGGTGACGCAGGCGCTCGACTACGAAGTCGAACTCGCGGTGGTGATCGGCCGGCGCGGCCGCGACATCCCGGTTGAGCGGGCGCTGGACTACGTGTTTGGCTACACCATCATGAACGACGTGACGGCTCGCGACCTGCAGCGGCGCCACGAGCAGTGGTTCAAGGGCAAGTCGCTCGACACGTTCGCGCCGATGGGACCGGCCGTCGTGCACCGATCGTTGATCGCCGACCCGCAGAAGCTACGATTGCGTATGCGGGTCAATGGCGAGGTGCGGCAGGACGCGTCCACGTCGAACATGGTCTTTACCGTGGCCCAGTTGATCTCGGTGCTCTCGGCGGGCATGACGATCGAACCGGGAGACCTGCTGGCCACGGGTACGCCCGAGGGCGTGGGCATGGGCCGGACGCCCCCGCTCTGGTTGAAGCCTGGAGACGTCGTCGAGGCGGAGATCGACGGGATCGGCACGCTGCGAAACCGCATCGTGGCGCCCCGATCGTGACGCACGGGCCAAATCGGGGGAACGTCGACGGCCCGTGACACGTTTGATACATAGAACTGGTACCACCAATGGCGAGCCATAGTCTGCAGTCGTTGAGGAGGGATCGCATGAAACTACGCTTCCTGGTTGTGGCGGCGTTGGTGGTCGCCGTCACGCTTGGGATCTCGACCGCCGGGACGGCCCAGACGTCCGCGCGCAAGGTCATCGAGATCACGATGACCTCGTTCAAGTTCGAGCCCAGCGTGATCCAGGTGAATGAGGGGGACACAGTCGTCATTCGGCTGCGCAACGCCGACTCGCGCTTCTCGCACAATGTCGCATCACGATACTTCGCTAGCCTGCCGCTCACGGTTCGCGGTGACGGTCGGGAGGGCTCGGCCGAAGACCGCAAGTTCGTCCAGGTCGACGCCGGCAAGGCGGCGGAGTTCGAATTCACAGCCACGAATCGCGGCTCGTACGCGTTTATCTGCGGCGTGTTCACACATGCCTTCGCCGGCATGACGGGTCAGATCTATGTGCGGCCGGCGGGCTCGCCCTGATCCATGGCTGTGCGGGCCCTCGCGATCATCGCGTTGCTGGCGCTGACGACGCTCGGTACGGCGGCCGCCGTCCGGGCCCAGGCGCCCCAGCGCAAGGTGATCGAGATTACTACGACATCGTACAAATATGAGCCGAGCACGATCAGGATCAACGAGGGCGACACCGTGGTCATCCGGATACGCAACATCGATCCGGTCGGCCGGGCCCACAACTTCTCCACCTCATACCTGCTCAACGTCCCGGTGACCGTGCGCGGAGATGCGACACAGGGCGTGAGCGAGGGCCGGAAGTGGATCGCCCTCGATGCGGGCAAATCTGCCGAAATCGAGTTCGTCGCCCAGGGCCGCGGGTCGTTCGCGATCCTCTGTAGCCTCTTTGACCACGCGTCGAGGGGACACACGGGGATGCTGTTTGTCCAGGCGCCCGGATCCCCATAACCGTCTGGGACCTGTCAGGGATCACAGAGAGGGCGGCCAGCGGGCCGCCCTCTCTCGCGTGTGGCCCGGCCCAGCGTGGGGCCCCTCGGGGTGAAGGGAACCCCGTGGCGGCGACGTAGTGTTGTGCGAGATACGGAAGGGGGGAACCCCGTGAGAACGAGCACCCTACAGATCGGGATGATCTTCGCGCTGATCGCGGGTTTGCTCTGGTGGCAGGGTCCGCCGGCGGGCGCCCAGGCCGTTCCCAGGCAACTCCGCATCGCGGTCGGTATCGACGCGGACACGCTCGATCCGGCTCAGCAGACGACGACCACCGTGGCCAACATGGTCGACTACTTCTTCGAGACGCTCGTCGACTACGACGCCGAGAAGAACGAGTTCGTGCCGCGCCTGGCAACGCGGTGGCAGATCGCGCGCGACGGGCTCACGTACACCTTCACGCTCCGCCGGGGCGTGACGTTCCACGACGGCACGCCGCTGAACGCTCAGGCCGTCAAGGTCACTTTGGAGCGGCTGCTCGATCCACGCATCCGCGTTGGCATCCGGTTCTTCTATACGCCGATCAAGACCGTCGAGGCGGTCGACGATGCCACCGTGCGGATCACGTTAAGCGCGCCGTCCCCGTCGTTCATGGGCGGCCTCTCGACGACCCAGGCGGCTATCGTCAATCCGGCCGCCGTCACGCGCGCGGGCGAGCGGTGGACTGCCGCACCGGTCGGCGGCGGTACCGGCCCGTACATCTTCAAAGAGTGGCGGCGCGGCGACTCGATCCTGGCCGAGCGCAACAACACCTATTGGGGGAAGAAGGGTCAGTTCGAGGAGGTCCTGTTTCGGGTGGTACCCGACGCGGGCACGCGGCTGACGCAACTGCTGGCGGGCGATGTGCATATGGCCATGCTCCCCCCGGCGCCTGACGTCAAGGGGCTGCGCAAGAACCCGCGCGTGACGGTGGTCGAGGCGCCCAGCGACCGCGTGGTCTTCCTGATCATGAACAACCAGTACGGGCCGTTCAAGGACGTCCGGGTGCGCCAGGCCATGAACTACGCGGTGAACAAGAAGGCGATCCTGGCCAGCATCCTGTTTGATCTCGGGACGGCGGTCGACGCGCCGTGTCCGTCGATGATGTTTGGCTACAACAAGGTGCAAGAGGGCGGGTACCCCTTCAATCCAACCAAGGCTAAGCAGCTGCTGGCCGAGGCCGGTTACAAGGACGGCTTTGAGTTCAACTTCTTCTCGCCGACAGGGCGCTACATCCAGGACTTCCAGGTGGCCCAGGCCGTGTCTTCGCAGCTGCGCAACGTCAACGTCCGCGCCAACGTGAGCACGATGGACTGGCCGTCCTATGTGGGCATGCTCACGACGCCGTTCGAGCGGACGCGCGTGCAGATGGCCTTTCTTGGGTGGGCCTGGCCCGTGCTCGACTGCGACGGCGTGCTCTTCGGCCAGTTCCATTCGTCGAACGCTCCGCCCGCGGGGCTGGCGCCCTCGTTCTACAAGAACCCGAAGGTGGACGAGTTGCTGACTAGGTCGCGGACCGAGATTGACCCGGAGAAGCGCAAGGCCATCTACAAGGAGGCGCAGGGGCTCGTGTGGGAGGACGCGCCCTGGGTCTTCCTATGGAGCCAGAAGTGGTACGTTGCCACGGCGAAGAATTTGGAGAGTGTCGTGATCAACCCCATCGAGAAATGGGACGCTGTGTGCGGTCAGGGGGCCGAGCCGCGAAAGTCGGCTCACTGCGCCACCTGGAAGTAAGCGTGAGGGGCGCGCGGCCGGTCGTGACCGCGCGCCCCTTATCGACCAGCACCGTCCCGTGACCCGCCGATGAACTCGTCGCTCGGCTTCTACGTCCTGCGGCGCCTCGCCCTGGCCATCCCCACGCTGCTCGGCGTGACTATTGTCGTCTTCCTCCTGGTCCGCATGATCCCCGGCGATCCCGCGCGCGTCATCGCGGGGTTGCTGGCCGGCGAGGATGAGGTCCAGCGGATTCGGGTCGAGCTGGGTCTGGACCGTCCGATCCACATCCAGTACGGCATCTTCCTCAACCACCTGCTGCGAGGCAACCTGGGTAAGTCGGCGGCGACCCGCGCGCCGGTGACCGAAGAGATCGGGACGCGCCTGCGGGCAACAGTCCAACTGGCGATCTCCAGCATTGTCGTGGCGACCGCGGCCGGGCTGGCGGCCGGCATCGTATCGGCAACCCGACAGTATTCGGCGCTCGACTTTACCGTGATGACCGTCGCGCTGTTCGGGGTGTCCATCCCGGTGTTCTGGCTTGGGATCATGCTCATGCTGCTCTTCTCGGTCACCCTCCACTGGTTCCCAGCCGGGGGCTATGGGACGCCGGCGCACCTGGTGCTGCCGACCGTCGCGCTCGCCGCGTTCTCGGTGGCGATCATCGCGCGGATGACCCGCAGCAGCCTGCTGGAGGCGCTTGGGCAAGACTACGTGAGAACCGCCCGGGCGAAAGGTTTGGGCGGTCGCGTCGTGGTCCTCCGCCACGCACTGAAAAATGCCCTGATCCCGGTGCTGACGGTGGCCGGCCTGCAGTTTGGCGCGCTCCTTTCCGGTGCCATCCTCACCGAGACGACGTTTGCCTGGCCGGGCATGGGCCGGCTGCTGGTGAATTCGATCAGCGCCCGCGACTATCCGGTCATTCAAGGCATCGCGCTGATCTTCGCAGTCGTGTTCACCGTGGTGAACCTGACCGTCGATCTCCTCTACGCCTATGTTGACCCGCGCATCCACTACGGCTAGGTGGCTGTCCGAGGTCGAGGTCCGGGCCCGGCCCGGGATCTTCCGACGGCTGAGCCGTCACCGAACCGCGCTGGTCGGCCTGGCGATCCTCGGCGCGTTCGTGATCGCGACGGCGCTGGCGCCGCTCCTGCTTCCGGGCGACCCGAGCGAGGCAAACCTCGAGCAGGTGCTGCAACGACCCTCAAGTGCCCACCTCCTTGGGACCGACTATCTGGGGCGCGATTTGCTGATGCGCATCGTCTACGGCGCACGGGTGTCGTTCCTGATCGGGGTATCGGCGGTCGTGTTCTCTACGGTGATCGGCGTCCCCGTCGGACTCGCCTCAGGGTACTATGGCGGCAGGATCGACATCGCCGTCCAGCGGCTTGTCGACCTGTTGCTGGCGTTCCCGGCGTTCCTGCTGGCGCTGACGCTCATCTCCGTGCTCGGCGTCGGGATCATCAACGTGGTCGTCGCCGTGGGCGTAGGCACCGTGCCCGTCTACATCAGGCTGGTCCGCGGCGTGGCCCTCTCACTGCGCCAGCAGACGTATGTGGAGGCAGCCCAGGCGCTGGGCGCCGCAGAGGGCCGCGTGATCCGGCGGCACGTCCTTCCCAACTGCCTCGCGCCCTTGATCGTGCAGTCGACCCTCCAGCTGGGCACGGCCATTCTGGCTGCCGCGGGGCTCGGGTACCTCGGGCTCGGCGTGAAGCCGCCGACCCCCGAGTGGGGCACAATGTTAGGGGAGGGTCAGACGTACCTGCTGTCGTCATGGTACATTGCCACCTTCCCCGGTATCGCCATCTTCCTGGCCGTGATGGCGTTCAACCTGCTCGGCGACGGATTGCGCGATGCGCTCGACCCGAGGATGAAATTGCCGTGAGGGAGGCAGTCGGTGGCTGAAACATCCGGCGCGCAGGCGCCCCAGGCACTGCTCTCTGACGTGATTGACTCGATCCTTCGGGATACGAATGAGGGGTCGATCACGCTTGGCGACCTCGTGGCCTGCACGGGCGAGCGCGGGTTCGGGCTGATGATGGTAATTCTCGGGTTGCCGATGCTGATTCCGATTCTCCCCCCTGGCTCATCCACGATCGTCGGGCCGATCTACGCGATCTCTGCGGTCCAGATGCTGCGCGGCGCGCAGTCCCCTTGGCTGCCTCGGGGTCTGCGAGACCGGGTGCTGTCGGCGACGGCCGTGCGGATCCTGCGCGAGCGGGGCGTCCCGCTGATCCGCGCGGCGGAGCGGTGGTCGCGGCCACGGGGGATCTGGTTTGCCGAGCGGCTGGTCGTGCGTCTCGTCGGGGGCATGCTCTTGCTCATGGGGTTGATCTTGCTCGGCCCCTTCCCCCTGCTGAACACCCCCCCGGCGATCTCGGTGATGCTCATGGGGATCGCCCTGCTCAACGACGACATCCTCTTCCTGCTGGCGGGCATCCTCGTGGGCGGGATCTCGATCGGTTTCCTGGGGCTCTCGGTGGGAATCATCGTTACGCTCTTCCGCCATCTGAGGGGTTTCCTCCACTAGGCGACCTCGCGGCAGCAGGCGTCCCATCGGCAAGGAAGCCACCCGCCGCGCCCCGAACCCCTCCTCGGAGTCGAACAGACGCGTCTCATCAACAATACACTAGGAGGTGGCACGGATGCACGACATCGTCCATTGGGAGATTCCCGTCAAGGATATCAAACGAGCCAAGGCATTCTACGGAGCCGTGTTCGGCTGGACATTTGAGGACTACGGGAAGCAGTACGCGATGTTCAAGACCCCAGGGGGCACCGTCGGTGGCGGCTTCACGAAGGTCAAGAAGGTCCCGACAAAACCCGTGCTCAACGTCTACATCGGGGTCGAGGACATCGAGGCGAAAAGCAAGCAGATCAAGAAGGCTCGGGGCAAAGTGCTCTCCAAGAAGTCGGAAATCCCCAACATGGGCTGGTGGGTGAAGTTCGCGGACAACCAGGGCGCCGTGCTCTTCCTGTGGCAGTCAGCGCCGCGGCCTGGACAGACGAACCTCCCGATGTAAAACATCTACTGCGTAGGACAAAAGGGTCCGGGGGGCGCGAAGGCATGGCGCCCCCGGATGTTTCTAGGCGTGCAACTCGAGGATGTCGCCGTCCTCCAGAACCTGCTCGCGACTGACCATCTGACCCTCGATGCGCCCGTCACGCCACAACCGCGCGTACCGAAGGCGCTGCACGAAGTCTTTGTGGACGACCCCGGCCGCTTCAAGCACCGGCGTGCCGCGCTTGAGGATGTACGGCACCTCGGTGTCGGCCTTCTTGCCGGGTTTCTTGCTGTAGATCCGGATCACCTTGAGCATCTCGAAGATCGTGCGGCGTAGCTGCGAGAGGTTGACATCTTCGCGCGCGGAGACGGGCAGCACGGGCAAACGGCTCCCGAAGAACTCCTTGAAGATCTCCAGCGTCTCGGCCGCGCGGGGCGCGTCCAGCTTTGTGGCGATGAAGACCGCCGGCACTTCCCGCGGCCCGCCGCGGACCCGGTCGGAGGAAATCAACTCGACGCCGCCGGCGGCCACCAATTGGAGCACCTGCTCCGTGGACGCCAGAATATCGGGGTCGGCCAGATCCACCACCACGAGCGCCCCATCGGCGCCCCGGATGATGGCATAGAACCAGCCTTCGGTCATCTCGGGACTGACCGGTGGGAGATCGATCAACTGCACCTGCACGTCCTCGAACGGGGCCATACCGGAGAGCGGGACGCGCGTCGTGAACGGGTAGTCGCCGATCTCGGGCTCGGCGTTCGTCAGCGCCGCGAGCAGCGACGACTTCCCGCTGTTTGGCGCGCCCACCAGCGCGATCTGACCGGCGCCTTCGCGCTCGACGTGATAGAACGGGAGCGCGCGCGCCGCCCCTTTGCGTCGCTGCGTTTCCTGACGGAATTTGGCGATCCGGCGCTTGAGGTCAGCCTGCATCTTCTCGGTGCCCTTGTGTTTGGGGATGGTGGACAGCATTTCCTCGAGCGCCTCGAGCTTCCGCTGGGGCGTCGTCGCCTCTTTGAACTTCTTGTCGGCGGTCATGTATTGGGGGGTCAGGTTGGCAGGCATGGCTGGACTCTATTGTAGCAACGGGCGGACGTCAATTCTGACGCTGATCAGCCGCAGGACGTGTCGTGAACGTGCAGCCGGACGTCGCCATCCTGACCGTCGGGGGCCAGACCCAGCTGTCTTCCGCCGCGGAGGCCATGGCGGCCGTCGCGCGGACTGCCGATCAGGTCACGGGCCGGTGGCGGCAAGTGTGCATGAGGTCTGAAGACATCAAGACGGCGTCACGGTTCAGCCCCGAGAGCTGCGGCTCGCGCCGAGGGCATCGGCCTCCTCTGTGTCCATCGAGCCCGGGATGGTGACGGTTACGGCACAGGTGAGTATCGTCTTCAACTATTGAGGACGGGCTTGAAATCAACTCCTCGCCCGATGGACGCCCGTGGGGCGGGGCGGTATTGTTAGATTTAGTGTGGCTAGCAGCGGGATTCTTGAGGCGAAAAGGAGTCAGCCATGTTCATACAGCGCGTCCATATGTATCCTGCGGCGGGGAAAGAGCCTGAGCTACGTGCTGCACTGGCGGAGTGGGCAAAGAAGCGACAGGCTCAGGGTGTAGTGATCAGTTTGACCGTCCAGCTCTTCAATCCCGAGGGAACAACCTTCGCGAAGACCACCAAGTTCCGCGACCTGGCCGAGCTAGAGAACCGACGGCGCCAGGACCTAGCGGACCCTGCGTTCCAGGCCGCTGTGGCCAAATTTGCTTCATTGAGCCGGGCGCCGGCCAAGTCCGAGCTGTACGAGGTGCTGGTTCCCTTCAAGAGCTAATCGGCTTTTTCCTTAACTACTGAAGATGCGCGGCGGCTCGACCTCGGCCCCCGGCCACTCGAGCCGCACCAGCCTCGCCAGCGAGCTCAGATGAGCCTCAACGGCTGTGGCCGCCACCCCCGCCGGACACCAGGCGCCGAACATCGCGGCGCTCGATTCGCCGCGAAGGCGGGTGCGGTGGTCCGGCCCGTGGATGACCGACGCGATGATGCCCTCGTCGTCGCGGACGACCATGTCGCCCGGCCGCAGACGCTGTTCCTTCCCCGACAGCTTCGTGTAGGCGTCGCCTTCGGCGGACACATCGACCTCTAGCGGGCCGCGAAGCGCTTCGGGATCGTGCCCCGACGTCAGCACCAGGCTTTCGACCTCAGCGGCGAACATCGCGGTCACCAGCGCCGACGGGCTTTCTATTGGGCGACCTGAGAGAATCGTCTTGGCCTGGTGCACGACCGGGTACCGGCCGCCATACCGCCGAAAGTGGGCCGCGTAGGCGCGCGCCGTGGGGTCGGTGTCGATCGCGTCTCCCGGATAGTGGGTCCGCAGCGAGGATTCGATGGCGCGCAGTTCCCCGTCGACGGCGGTGACCTGCGGACGGTTGGGACACTGCCTCACCACGAGCATGCCAAAGACACCCTGGGGAAACGCGGCGCGGAAGGTCGCGGTGAGATCGACGGTGATCGGCGGCATGCTGTCGGATTCTCGCGGATGCCCGAGTCATCCTCTGGGAGGGACTCGGCGGCAAAGGCGGGAAAGCAGGAAATGCATACCGGAGGTATTCCATGATGACACGACGATGCACACGGATTGCGGCGGTGCTGGGCGTGGTGTTGCTCGTCGCGACGGTGGGCCGTGCGGGCCCGGCGCCGGGCACGCTCCGCGTCGCCTACTATCAGCGGGTCGTCTCGCTCGACGCCCACGGCGCCGCGGCGGCCGAGCGGATTTCCATCATCCTGGGGCGGCATCTCTACGATACGCTCGTGACCTGGGACCCAAAGGCCAAGAAGTTCCAGCCGGCCCTCGCCACGCGCTGGCGAAGCGTCGACCCCACCACGTGGGAGTTCGAACTCCGCCGGGGCGTGACGTTCCATGACGGCAGCGAGTTCACCTCGGCGGCCGTGAAGACGTCGCTGGAGCGTGTCGTCGCGCTGCGCGGACCGCTGACGCCGCTCTTCACCGCGGTCGCGTCGGTGGAGACACCCGATCCGTCCCGCGTCGTCATCAAGACCCAGGGCCCAATGGGCACGCTGCTGTCCAACCTGACCATGTTGTTCATCGTGCCGGCCGGGACCCCAGCGACGCCGGCCTTCGCCGACAAACCGATCGGCACCGGGCCGTTCAAGTTCGTCGAGATAGTGCGTGATGCCCGGGTGGTCTTCGAGGCCAATCCAAACTACTGGCAGCGGGGGACTCCCAAACTGCAGCGTCTGATCTTCCTCGACATCCCGGAGCTGTCCGGCCGCGTCACGGCGTTGGAGACCGGCGAGATCGACATCACGATGGGTCTACCACCCGAAGAGATCAAGCGTCTCAAAGGGAACACGCAGATCAAGATCGACACCGGGCCGACCTACTTCACGCGTTTCCTGTGGATCAATCCAACGCACAAGCCGTTTGACGACGTCAAGGTGCGCAAGGCGTTGCAGCACGCGCTCAACCTCAACGCCGTGACCAGCTCGCTGCTGGCCGGCATCGCTATCCCGGCCAAAGGCCCGATCGGGAGCAACGTCGTGTGCGCCGCCGACCAGAAACCGTACGGCTACAACACGACCCTGGCCCGCCAATTGCTCACCGAAGCCGGCTTCGCGCGGGGGTTCGACACGGTCATGAAGTGGAACGATGCCAACCCGAAGGAGCGTGAGGTGGCCGATGCCATCGTCGGGCAGCTGGCGCTCGTCGGCATCCGGGTGCAAAACGTGCTCCAGCCGCGGGCGCTGTGGCTCGACGATCTGCTCAAGCTGAACTGGGATCTCAACCTGCTCGGCACGGGAGCGGTCACCGGCGACGCCGACTTCACGCTCGGCCGCCTCTATCACTCGCGCGCCAATCGTACCGGGTGGAAGCATGCCGAAACGGATCAACTGCTCGAACAGGCGGCGGCCACGGTCGATCAGACGAAGCGGTGCGATCTCTACAAACGGGTCCAGGAGATCCTGTGGCAGGAAGGGCCCGCAGTGTTCCTCTTCGAGTCGCGCGAGTCGTACGGCTATCGGACGCGGGTGCAGAACTTCACCCTGCCGCCGAGCGAGATCTTCTCGCTCACCGAGGTGTCGGTCGCGCCCTGACCGGCTATCTGCTCCGCCGCATCCTTGCCGCCCTGCTCGTCGTCTGGGGCGTGCTGACCGTCATCTTCACCGTGGTTCGCGTCATCCCCGGCGACCCGGCGCAGGTCTTGCTGGGGACGTTCGCCACCGCCGAGATGGTGGCCGAGCAGCGGGAGAAGATGGGTCTCGACCGCCCGCTGCTTGTGCAGTATGGGCTGTTCCTCCGGCAGGCCGCGCTCGGCGATTGGGGCCGATCGTATCACGAAGGCCACCCCGCCTTTGGGCTCGTGCTGGAGCGAATGCCCGCAACGCTGGAACTCGCGATTGCCGGCATCGCGGTGACCATCCTGCTGAGCGGGGCGCTCGGCACGCTCGCGGCGCGCTGGGTCCAGTCGCCGGCCGACCGGCTGATCGGCGCGTTCTCGCTGCTGGGACAGGCCGTCCCAAACTTCTGGCTGGGTCTGGTGCTGGTGATCGTGTTCGCGCGCAACCTGCACTGGTTGCCGTCGTTTGGCCGCGGCACCCTGGCCCACCTGGTGCTACCGACGGTCACGCTCTCAGTGCAGTTGATCGGCGTCATGACGCGGCTGGTGCGCGCCGGCATCCTCGAGGTCATGCAGCAGGACTACATCCGCACCGCGCGGGCCAAGGGGATCACCGAACGCGCGGTGCTCGTCCGGCACGCTGTCCGCAACATGTTGATCCCGGTGGTCACGGTGCTCGGCCTCCAGGCAGGCGCGTTGCTCGGTGGGGTGGTCGTGATCGAGACCGTCTTTGCCTGGCCGGGGCTTGGCCGGCTCATCGTCACGTCGATCAACAACCGCGACTATCCGGTCGTGCAGGCGGCGGTGACGTTTACCGCGATGATCTTTGTGTTCCTCAATCTCGGGGTCGACGTGATCTACGGATACCTCGACCCCCGCATCCGGTATGCGTGACCTCACGTCCACACGCAAGGGACGCTGGGTGCTGGCCAGCGGGGTCGTCCTGGCCCTCGCGCTGTTCGTCGGGCTCGCCGGCCCCTCGATCGTTCCCTACGACCCGTTGGGGCTTCGCCTCGAGCTACGCCTGCAGCCTCCGGGGGCTCGCCTTCCCGACGGCGAGATCGCTTGGTTTGGGACCGATCAACTGGGCCGTGACCTGTTGCGTCAGGTCATCCACGGCGCCCGGGTCTCGATCCTGGTGGCGCTGGTCACGGTCATTGTTGCGGGCGTCTCCGGCACCGCGCTGGGGCTGCTCGCCGGATATGCGGGCGGGTTGACCGACATGGTCATCATGCGTCTGGTCGATTTGCAGCTCGCCTTCCCGCCGCTGTTGTTGGCCATCCTGATCTCGGCTGTCATCGGGCAGTCCGTCGCGAACGTCATCCTGACGCTCTCGATCATCCGGTGGGCGGTCTTCGCCCGCATCGTGCACGGATCGGTGCTGTCGCTGCGCGAGAAGGAGTTCGTGGAGGCCGCCCGCGCGCTGGGCGGCGGCGCGGTCCGCGTGATGGTACGCCACGTGCTGCCGAACACGCTCACGCCGATCGTCATCGTCGCGACGCTGCAGATCGCCCTGCAGATGCTCGCCGAGGCCGCGCTGAGCTTCTTGGGGCTCGGGATCCCCAGTCCGCTACCGTCGTGGGGTGTCACGATCAGCCAGGGGCGCGACTATCTGCAAAGCGCCTGGTGGATTGCCACGATGCCGGGCGTGGTGATGACATTGGTGGTCCTGTGCGCGGGCGCGTTTGGCGACGCGCTGCGCGACTATCTCGACCCGAGGTTTGGCGCGTGACGTTGCGGTTCGCGGTCATCGGCGTCGGCGTCTGGGGGCAGCGGCACGCGGCCACCCTACGCGCGATCGAGCAGGAAAGCGGTCTGGTCCGTTTGGCGGCCATTGTCGACCCGGACGCGGCGCGCCTCGAAGCCCAGGCGCGGACGCTGGGCGTTCAGGCGTATCGGGATGTCCGCGACCTGCTCGCGCACGAGACCCTGGACGCCGTCTGCCTCTGCACGCCCGACCCATATCATGTTCAGCCCGCCCTCGCCTGCTTGTCCCTGCGCATCCACCTGCTGGTGGAGAAGCCATTGGCCACCAGCGTCGACGACGCCCGGCGCATCGCCGATGCGGCCCGCGAGGCTGAGGTCGTGGTGACCGTGGGGCACATTCTCAGACACGTCTCGCAGTATCGGGCCGCCTGGGACGCGCTCCAGACCGGGCGTCTGGGCGAGTTGACCCACGCGGTCGCGCGCCGGTGGAGCCTGGTCACCAGCGGTGAGCGCATCGCCGGCCGCGCAACGCTGGCCATGTTTCAGGCGATCCACGACCTCGACATCCTCCGCTGGCTCGGCGGCCCGGTGACGCGCGTCCACGCCGAGTCATCGAGCCGCCTGCTCGCCCGGTTCGGCGTCGCGGACACGCTGGTGGCCACGCTACGGTTCGCCGGCGGCGCGGTCGGCGCGGTCGAGTCCTCGTGGGCGCTGCCGCGCGAGTCGCCCGCGGCGCTGGCCCAGGAACTCGACGTGCTCGGGACGGCCGGCCGGCTGCGTTTCTCGCTGCCCGGCGAGGGCGTGGAGATTGCCGCCGAGGGAAAGGTGGAAACCCCCTATCTCTCGCTCCTGGGTGCGACGCCCCTGGCGTTGCGCGCCGAACTGCTGAACTTCATCGGTGCGATCCGAGAACGCGAACCCCTCGCCGTGACCGTGGACGATGGCGTCGAGGCGGTGCGGTTGGCCGACGCGGTGGATCGCTCGCTGGCGTCTGGAGCGCCGGTCGAACTGTCTTAGCGCCCCACGGCCCGCGCGATCCGTTCGCAGATCTCCCCGAGGATCGCGGGCGTCGTGGCAAAGTTGAGGCGGGCGCAGTGCCCGGCGCGCCCGAAGTCGGCGCCGTCGTTCAAGGCCACCCGGGCGTGTTCGAGCAGGTACGCGGCCGCCGTGTGATCCAGCCCGAGCGCCTCGAAGTCGAGCCAGGCCAGATAGGTCCCCTCCGGCGTGCGGTGCCGGACCCTGGGCAGACGGTCACGGACGAACGCGGCCAGCGTCTGGCGGTTCGCGTCGAGCTGGCGCATGACCGTGTCGAACCAGGCGCCGCCCTCGCGCCAGGCGGCCACCGTCGCCCGGATACCGAGGACGTTGGGGCCGCCGCGAAAGCGCGCCGGCAGCGCGTCGAACCGCGCCCGGAGCGACGGGCTGCCGAAGATCGCCACGGCACACCGCATGCCACCAAGGTTGAACGATTTTGTGGCCGACGTCAGCGTGATCGTGCGCGCGGCGACCTGCGGTCCCAGTGTGGCAAACGGAATATGCCGGTGACCGGGGTAGACGACGTCCATCCAGACCTCATCGGACACCACCATCAAGTCACACGCTTCGGCGATCGCGGCGATGCCCTCGAGCTCGTCGCGGCGCAGCACGCGTCCCGACGGATTGTGCGGGTTACAGAGCAGCATGAGTTTTGTGCGCGGATCGGCGGCGAGCCGGCGCAGCCCATCGAGATCAATGGCCGCCGTACCGCAGGCATCGATGAGCCGGTTGTCGACGACCCGGCGGCCCAACGCTTCGATGCTGGTCAAGAACGGCGGGTAGATCGGGCCCTGCACGATGACGCCGTCGCCGGGATCGCTAAAGCCGTGGATGGCCACGAACATCCCCTGCACGAGATCAGCCAGCACGGCGAACGACGCGGGGTCCGGTTCCCACCCGTGGCGATGGGCAATCCACTGTGAGGTCGCGCGAAACAGTTCGGTCTGATCCTCCGGCCGGTCGTACCCAAGCGCGGAGTGCTCGGCCGACCACGCGACGGCCCGCCTCACCGCCTCGGGCAGCGTGAAATCCATATCGGCGACCCACGCCGGCAGCACATCCGCCCCGTACTTGGTCCATTTCGTGCCAAGCCGCGCGCGCAGGGCGGCTTCGGTCACGCCGGCGGACGGATCGACGACAAGCATGCTCTAGACCTCCCGGTGTGCGCCTCGCCCTGCATCACTCCGCTGTCGAGCCGCCGGACACCTGCCGGCGCCGCACCCACAGGAACCGCGACGCGGCGCAGGAATAGTGAAGAGAGGTCACCCGCGATGCAGATGCAGCACCTGGCCTGGGATGTGCCACTGATCGCCGAACCCGACGTGCTCGTCGTCGGCGGCGGCTCGGCCGGCATCGCCGCGTCCATCGCGGCCGCGAGAACCGGCGCCAAGACGATGCTGATCGAACGCTACGGCTTTCTCGGCGGCACGTCCACGGCCGCGCTCGTGGGCCCGATGATGACGTCGTTCTCGACCGAAGGCCACCAGCCTGTGGTGGGTGGGATCTTTCAGGAGATCGTCCGGCGTATGGTGGCGATGGGCGGCGCGGTTGATCCGGACACGATCCCTGAGATCGGGTGGTACGGCGGCTATATCCGGCACGGGCACACGCACGTCACGCCATTTCACCCCGAAGCGCTCAAACTGGCGGCCCAGGAGATGGTGCTCGAGGCCGGCGTCCGGCCGCTCCTCCATACGACCTTCGTCGACGCGCTGCGCGAAGACCACCGGCTGCGCGGCGCGGTGGTCGTGAACAAGGCCGGGTTGGGCGTGATCCGCGCGGGCGTGCTGGTCGACGCGTCCGCCGATGGTGATGTTGCAGCCGCGGCGGGTGCCGCGTTCATGAAGGGCCGGCCCGAGGACGGGAAGATGCAGCCGGCCACGATGTTCTTCCGCGTGGGAAGCGTGGACGATGCGGCGGTGGAGGCATGGGTCGCTGAACACCAGCAGGTTCATCCGGGGGAACGCCTCTATGAATGCGTCGTGCACTCCGCCCGGGCGCGCGGCGAATGGACGCTGCCCCGCGAATACCTGAGCCTG
>JBGQGY010000060.1:0-21541 GCA_041497675.1 bacterium
ACCATGGCTAGACAGGTCTCGGTAAACCCGCCGTGGTCGGGACCCAACTTCCACTCGGGCATCAAGGCGATCGCCAGACGATACCAGAGCGGAAACGCGAAGAGCATCCCCAGTTCCTCGCGCAACTGGACCGCCACGCGGTTCATGACCGCCAGGTTCGTGCCGTGCCCCGTCAGCATGACGACGCGGCGGATACCCCACTTGTGCAGACAGCGCACGACGTCCTCGACGACGTGCCGGAGCGTCTCGTGGCCGATGGAAATCGTCCCCGGGAAATCCATCATGCCGTGAGCCCAGCCGTAGGGCATGACCGGCGCCAGGATTACCCGGGCCTGCTCCGCAACTCTGCGGCTTACCTCCCATGCGGCCATCCAGTCGGTACCCAGCGGATTGTGGGGACCGTGGCTCTCGACCGCACCAAGCGGCAGAATGGCCGTGTCGGTTTCTTTGAATGCCGCCTCGGCCTCTTTCCAGCTCAGGGCGGCAAGCTCGCTCGTGCGCAATCGACACCTCCATTGAAATGTTGTCAGCGACACTCTACCGGGAAATGCGTCGTTGCGCGAAGAACTCCACGACCCCGTCCGCCACCCGCTCCAGCATCTCAGACGTCATGTGTGGGCCGCCGGGCAGCGACAGGTTCTCCCGGCAGAGCCGCTCCGCCGTGGGGAATTGGCCGACCTTCGTGCCGTACCGCTCCCGCACGGGCTGCATGAGGTGGAGTGGCGCCGGGTAGTGGATGCTCGTCTCGATGCCGCGCCCACTCAGGTGCGCGCGCAGCGCGTCGCGATCAGGCGTCCAGACGACGTAGTGCAGGTACGACGGGTTCGCCCAGGGGCGCGCCGGCGGCAACTGAAGCGGTAGCCCGGCATCGCGGAAGCGCGCCGTGTAATAGGCGGCCGCCGCCCGCCGCTTGGTCAGGAACTCGCCCAGCATCCGCAGCTGAATCCGCCCCAGGGCCGCGCAGATCTCGGTCAGGTGCATGTTGTATCCGATCCACTTCTGGTCGTACCACGACGCGTCGCGTCGCCGGATGAAACTGATGTCCTCGTCCCGCATCCGCCCTTGGTCGCGCAGGCTGGCAATGTCTTCGGCCAGCGCGCGATCGCTCGTCAACGCCGCGCCGCCGGGGCCAAAGACCGTGATCATCTTGCCGGAGAAGCTCAAGAATCCGACCAGCCCCAACCCGCCGACCGGGCGCCCTTTGTATTCGGCGCCCAGCGCGTGCGCCGCATCTTCGACCACTGCCAGCTTGCGCGTCGCCGCCGCCTCGTTGACCGCGTCCATGTCGCAGGGGAAGCCGTACGCGTGCATCGGGACCACCGCGCGGGTCCGCGGGGTCACCGCAGCCGATACGGCCGCCGGGATCAGGTTCGCCGTATCCGGCTCGGCCTCGACGAAGACCGGTGTGGCTCCGGCCTTGACGACAGCGGCCAGGACACCGACGTACGCGTTGGCCGCCATGATGACCTCGTCGCCCTGCCCAACCCCGAGCGCGTCGAGCGCCAGCAGCATCGCGGACGTCCCCGAGTTGGTGGTGACCCCATACCGTGTTCCACACCATTGGGCGAGTTCGATCTCAAAGCGCTGTGTATCCTCGCCGCCGTATGAGATGCCGGTGTTGAGGACGGCGATGGCCTTCTCACGGATCTCGTCGGTGGCAATCATGGCGCGGTACGGAATCTTGGTCAGCATGTGGAGGCCTCAGCAGGGGGTCGACGACGACGAACCGAAATCAGTCGGTCGATTCCTTCTCTCAAATTCGTCGGGGCCGAAAACGCCTCCTCCACCACCCTCTATGAAGGGGCGCAGTTGATGAACATCCTCGTGACCGGCGCGTGCGGGCGTATTGGATCGCATGTCGTCCGGCAACTGCTGGCGCGCGGGATCGATGTCGTGGGCATCGACAGCGTCGTGCACGCAGGACACCTGGGCGAACTCAGCGGGCGCCTACCGCTGCGGACCGTGGACGTCCAGGATCTTGCCGGATTGCTGCGCGCCGTCACCGCCGAAAAGGTCCACCGCATCATCCATCTCGCGGCGGCCATCGGTGATCAGTACGACACGCAGCCTTGGGGGTCGTACCAGGTCAACTTGGGCGGCACCCTCAACGTACTCGAGGCCGCCCGTCTTGCGGCCGTCGAGCGCGTCGTCGCGGCCAGTACGCACAACATCTACCCGAGGGCGTATGGCGTCTATGGCCCGCCAGAGTGGCGCCCGATCTCGGAGGATCATCCACCGGATCCCAGGCGGCCGTACGCCGTCATGAAGCTCGCCGGCGAGTACATGGGTCGGATCTATGCGGAGCAGATGAACGTCGATTTCGCCGCGGTGCGTTTTGCCAGCTACTACGGCGCCGAGCGCGCGATCCGGCGAGGGAACAAGTTCCCGGACCTGCTGAACCGGTTCATCCTCGACGCCGTCGAAGGCGTGCCAACCGTCGTGGACCGCGGGGGCGACCAGGTCTTCGATCCCGTCTATATCAAGGACTGCGCCCACGGTGTGATCTGCGCGACGCTCGCCCCCGAACCTCGCGAAGGGCGTGTGTACAACATCGGCGGGGGCCGGCCCGTCTCGCTCCGCGCCTCCGCCGACGCAGTGGGGCGGGTGCTGCCGTCGGCGCGCATCCAGGTTGGCCCAGGTGTGGACGGTGCGCCCGGCGGCCAGGCCCACCATCCGCCGCTCGACATCACCCGCGCCAAAACGGAGATCGGGTACGCGCCTCAATTCACGCTCGAACAGGGCATCGCCGATTGTGCCCGTGAGTTGACGGCGCTCCTGCGGGATCGCTCCGGCAAGTACGGGTAAGCGGCGACTCGCCCTCAAACCCGAAAGAAGGCTGCGATCTGTTCGATGACGTAGTCCACTTCGGCGTCACCCAGCCCGGGATGGCAGGGAAGCGAAAGACACTCGCCACTCAGTGCCTCAGTAATCGGGAAGGCGCCCTGTCGGTAGGTCAGGCGATCGCGAAACGCCCGGTGAAGATACGCGGGCGGGTCGTAGTGGACGCGCGCGTCCACCCCGCGGTCCACCAGATGCTGGCGAAGCGCGTCACGATCAGACAACCGGACCACAAAGTGCAAATAGGAATGATTGGCGTACGGCCGCACCGCCTGCACGCGGACCGGCAGTCCCCGATTCGCGATGTGCTGCCGGTACCGCGCAGCGTTGGCGCGCCGACGGGCGTTCCAGCCTTCGAGCAGACCCAACTGGAAATTCGCGACCGCGGCCACGAACTCGGTCAGCCGAAAATTGTAACCGAGCGCGTGGGTCTCGTATGAGCCCTGGCGGCCGTGGTACCGGCGGAGCGCGATGTCGGCGGCCATGTCCGCGTCGCGCGTGACCACGGCACCACCCACTCCACAGGCAGAGATTCCCTTGTTGCTGAAGGCGAAGATCCCAATGTCTCCAAGGCCCCCAGCCGCGCGCGCATTGTAGTGCGCGCCGAGCGCGTGCGCTGCATCTTCGATGACCCGGACTCCGTGCCGGCCTGCCAGGCTTAGGAGCGGGTCCATGTCCACGGGATGACCGTACGTATGCTGTACGACCAGGGCGCGCGTCCGCGGGCTGATGCCCTCTTCCACCCGGCCGACGTCGATGTTGCCCGTGTCCTCCTCGACGTCGATCATGATGGGGATCCCGCCGAGCAACAGGACGGCCTCGGGTACCGCCGCATAGACGTTCGCCGGCATGACGATCTCGTCACCGGCGTTGATGCCGCACGCGTGCAGGGCAAGGAGGATGCCGGAACTCCCCGAACTGACCGCCACCGCATGGGGCACCTGGCAGAGGTTCGCAAGTTTGGCTTCCAGGGCCTTCGTGTACGGGCCAAAGTAGTGGATGCGGCCCTCGACGACGTCCTGGACGTCGCGCAGCAGCTCCGCGGGTACTGGATACGGAAACATATAGGAGATCTTCATGCGCTCACGTCCCCTCAGCCCGGAGCCGAGGATCGAGCGCGTCCCGAAGCCCGTCACCAAAAAGGTTCAGGCCCAACACCAGCGCCATGATCGCAAGCCCCGGCACCAGCGACATCCAGGGCGCCAGCAGGAGGAACTTCTGGCCCTCCGCCACCATGCTGCCCCACGATGGAGCCGGTGGGCGGATGCCCAGGCCGAGGAAGCTCAGGCTCGCCTCCGACAGGATCGCGACGGAGACCCGCAATGACATCAGCACGATGAGCGCGGGCCAAACGTTTGGGAGCAGATGCCGCACGATGATCCTGAGATGGGAAGCACCCAGGCCGCGCGCGGCGTCGACGTAGTCGAACAGTTTGATCCGCAAGACCTCGCCACGGACGATGCGGCCAAACTGCGGGATATTGGCCACCCCAATGGCCACGACCAGATTGCCCACCCCCCGACCCAGCACCGCGACAAGTGTAATTGCCAGCAGGAGCGTGGGAAACGCCATCATGATGTCCATCGCGCGCATGAGGGCGTGGTCTGGCGCGCCGCCCGAATACCCGGCCGCAAACCCCACCAGCGAGCCGATCAGAGCGCCGATCACGATCGACGCCGCCGCAACGCCCAGCGAGACCCGGCTGCCCCAGACGATCCGGCTCAAGATATCCCGGCCAAAGTCGTCGGTTCCCAGCAGGTACGGCTGGCCTGGCGGTTTCATGCGCCGGCTCAAGTCCTGATCCACGGGATCATGCGGCGCGAGCATGGGAGCCAGCAGGGCGACGGCGAGCACCCCAAACACGACGGCGCCACCACACGCCGCGCTCCGGCGCCGCAGCAGGCCTCTGACGGCGCGGCCCCAGTCTCCGCGCATCTCTAGCTGAACTTCATACGCGGGTCGATCGCCGCGTACGCCAGGTCGGTCAGAAAGTTGACGAAGATGACACCGGCCGCAAAAAGCATGACGCAGCCCTGCACCACAGGGTAGTCACGGTTGAAGACCGCGTCGATCATCGTCTTCCCTAGGCCGGGCCGAGCGAACACCGTTTCGATGATCACCGTCCCGCCGACCAGATAGGCGAGATCGAGCCCGATCACGGTCACGATCGGCATCGCGGCGTTGCGGAGGCCGTGCCGGTACACCACCAGCCGCTCCGAAAGACCCTTGGCGCGGGCTGTCCGAATGTAGTCCTGACCCAACACTTCCAGCGTCGCCGATCGGCTCATGCGGGCCAGCAGCGCAGCGGAGCGTGCGCCGATAGCAACGGACGGCAGGATCAGGTAATAGAGTTCGACCGGCAGGTTGCCTGGAGGTCCGCCCCCAAACATGGGCAGGACCGGCACCTTGTAGGCCAGCAGGTAGATCAGCAGGATGCTGAACCAAAAGCTCGGCGCGGACAGCCAGACCACGGCCAGCGTCATCACACCGTAGTCGAGCGACGTGTTGCGGTGCAGTGCCGCTGCGACGCCCGCCGGCACGCCGATGAGCACGGCCAGGCTCACACCGCAGGCCGCCAGCATCAGTGTCGGCCGAAGATGCGGTGTGATCACACTGACAACCGGACGGTTGTTCAGCAGCGAGAAGCCAAGGTCGCCCTGAAGGATCTTGCGAAGATAGTACAGGTATTGAACGGCGATCGGCTTATCGAGCCCGTAGTCACGCTTGATGGCCTCGATCGTCGCCTTGGGGGTGATATCCTTGAAGTCGCCGAGAATAATGTCGATGGGTGTTCCCGGGGCCAGGCGGATGACAACAAACACCAGGGTGACCGCGCCCACGAGCGCGGGCGCTACCAAGAAGAACCGTTTGATCAGGAAGGCGAGCAATATCCGCAGCGCCTACTGGGTGATATCCATCAGCTCCCAGTACCACAGCCAATAGTGCGTGTTTGGCACGTCCCCCGTCACACCTTTGCGGAACGCGGTCACGTAGTAGGGCCGGTAGACCGGGATGATGGGCAGCTCGCTCGAGATCCGCAGCTGGATCTGCCGCAGGATGGTCTTCCGCTTCTCAGGGTCGACTTCCCGGCGCTGGGCACGGATGAGACTGTCGATACGGCCGTAGAAATTGGGCACCGAGTCCGACTGCAGCGGGAGCAGGAACTGGTCAGGCGCGATGCGGGTCGGTCCGGTGATGAGGAAATCAAAGTCCCCTGAGTCGCGCCGCGCTCCGTAGGGCGCGTTGCCAAGTTCGTCGAGGGTCACCGGTATGCCGGCCTTGGTCCAGTATCCTCGGACGGCCTGGGCGAACGACCGGTCTACCGCCCGGAACACGAGCACCAGCGGCCGCATGCCGCCGGCGAGCCCGGCCTCGGCCAGCAACGCCCGGGCGCGTTCTGGATTGTACGGGAACGACGGCGCGTCATCGATGTGGCCAAACACGCCGGGCGGGATTTCGCTCCACATCCCCTCGACCGTGCCCATCCCCTCCTCGACGGTGTCGACGAGCTCCTTTTGATTGATGGCATGCGAGAGCGCGCGGCGCAACCGCACGTCGGTGAGCGGGGGGCGCTGCGTATTGGCCCACAGGCTTCGCCGACCCAGGGTCGGCGTCGCCGTATACGCGAGCCGGGGGTCGTTGCGAATCAACTTGAAGGCCTCTGCCGTACGAATCGGAGCGTAGTCCAGTTCGCCCTTGCTCATGGCGAGCGCGATCACGGTCTCTTCGGGGATAATCTTGAAGACGACGCGGTCGATATGCGAACGGCTGCCCGCCCGGCGCGCACCGGCCCGGAACGTCCCGAAGTACTCGGGGTGCGTCGCAAAGACGATCTCCTGCCGCGGAGAGAACCGATCCAGCATGTATGGCCCGGTGCCGATCGCCGCGGTGGCGCCAAACTGCGCACCAAACTGATCCACCGCCTTCTGGCTAACGATGTAGCCCGGCCTGAACGCCAGGACGGCCGGCAGAAAGTCGGCGTAGGGCTCGATCAAGTGTAGCCGGACCTGGTAATCGTCGACGATCTCGATCTCGCGGATCAACTTCATCAGGGGCGCGTATGGCGAGCGCAGCCGTGGATCTGCTACGCGTTCGAACGAGAACTTCACATCGCGCGCGGTGAAATCGCCAAACCCCTTGTGGAACTTGACGCCTTTCCGCAGCCAGAAGGTGTACGTCAGTCCGTCTTTGGACACGTCGTAGCGCTCGGCCAGATCGGGCTCGACCTCTAGCCCGTTGGGCTTGTACCGGACCAGGCCGTTGTACATGTTCATGGCCAGCGGATAGTCGGGCATCTGGGTGATCCTGGGCGGGTCTAGCGTCGTGAAGTCCGCCGTGTAGCCCATCCTAAGAATCTTCTCGCCGGTGGTTTGCGCCAGCGGAGCGCCGGCCGGCACCAACACCAGCAGAACAACGGCCACCAGGCTCAATCGGCGCCGGAGATCGTTCCGCATCCGTCCCGCCTCCCTCATGCTTGGGCCTCCTATTGCGCGCGCACGACCGCGGCGCCAAAGAACGTCCTGATGTGTCCCGCAACCCGGTGGATGTCGTCCTCGGACACGTGCGGGGCAACAGGCAGAGAAAGCACCCGCTCGCAGAACCGCTCGGCCGAAGGCGCCGTGCCCCGTTTGAACCCGAACCGACTCGCGAAAGCGGCGTGAAGGTGGATCGGCAGCGGGTAGTGCATTTTCGCCTCAACGCCCTTGCTCACCAGATAGTCCCGAAGGCTCTCGCGCGCATCGGTGCGGATGCGAGCCCTACTTCGAGCGCGCGCGTATGCGGCCCAAGGTAGTGAATGTTGTCATCCATCACCTGCAGGGCCTGTTGTTTGACGTTGTCAGGAACGACGTACCGGTGGAAATACTGCAACCACATCCAGGTCACCCGTCACGGATCGTTGGTGGACCCGTGCAACGGCGGCATTCCATTTGCGCCAAGTGATTCCTGCTACATCTCGTGGCAAGCTAAAAGGGATTCTCGAACGGGTTTTCGAAATTGTTCACTGCCGTGTCTTCGTGGAAGAAACGTCAGGAGCGCATGCGTGCGTCGGCGGCCTCGCCGTGGCTTTCCGAGTGGGCCCGGCGCTCGCTCCTCCTCGATTATGAGAATGAAGACCTTCCCAGCCCAGTCCTGAACTCGCACCGGATGGCCGACATCGGCGCCGGGTTGGACGGCGTCGTGAACCTGTCGGCCGGCGGGCAGATTCACCGCCAGCCGCCCGGCTTTGTCGTCGACGCCGTGCGCCGTGCCGTCGACGAAGGACGCTTTCACTACCCCGGGGTCCGGGGCGACGCGGATCTGCGCGCGGCGCTGGCCGAAAAGCTCGCGCGCGACAACGGCATCATCGCCGACCCCGCCTCCGACATCCTGCCGACCATCGGCGCGCAATTCCCGATCGACGGGACGCTGCGCATTTTGGTGAACCCCGGTGACGACGTGTTGCTGATCGATCCCGAGTACGCGTCGCTGGAACCGGTCATCAGGCTGTACGGCGGCCACGTGATCCCGGTGCCCCTCCACGACACTCCGTCGGGCTGGGTGTTCGATCCCGACGACCTGCGGCGCCGCATCACCCGCCGGACGAAGCTCTTCTGCTTCTCCAACGGCAACAACCCCACCGGGTATCTGTACACGCGCGGCGACCTTGACGCGATCGCCGGTCTGGCCCGCGAGCACGACTTCTTCGTCTTCTCCGACGAAGAGTACGAAAAGCTCGTGTTCGACGGGCGGCCGCACCACAGCATGGCGGCCGTGCCGGGGATGGCTGAGCGCACCGTGACGGCGTTTTCGTTCTCAAAAGCGTACTGTCTGTCCGGGCTGCGCATCGGATACATGGTGGGCCCGGCGGCGATTATGGACCACATGTACAATGTGATCCGCTTCAGCATCCAGGCAGTCGGGGCGCTGGGGATGCGCGCGGCGCTCGCGACGCTGCGCGGCCCGTCGGAGCCCTGGCTGCGCGAGACCGTAGCTGACCTCCAGGCCGACCGCGACTATGCCGCCGCCCGGCTGAACGCCATGCCTGGCGTGCGGGTCCATCCTCCGATCGGATGTTACTTCCTCTATTGCCGCGTCGACGCGGGTGGCCTGCCCTCGTGGAAACTGGCGGAGTACCTGCTCACGGAGGCACGCATCTCGGTCATCAGCGGGCACCAGTTTGGGCGGTCGGGACGATCGTATCTTCGGATCAGTGGGTGTGTGGGACGGGAGCGGCTGGAGGAAGGACTGAATCGGATGGAGCAAGCGCTGGCGCGCCTGTCCACACAGGCGCCGGCGCCATCAACGGCACGGTCCAGTTGACAACAGGTGACAGGAGGCGCAATGGCTGAACAGGAACGAGTGTTGGTCGTGAGCGCGCACGCGGCAGATTTCTGCATCCGCGCGGGGGGGACGTTGTCGCGTTACGTGGCGGCGAAAGCGCCTGTCAGGGTCCTGGTGCTGAGCCCGGGCGCGCGCGGCGAGTCGAACGAACTGTGGCGCGCCAAGGGCGGCAAGACGACCGAAGCCGAAGTCGCCGCCGTGCGGCATAAAGAGGCCGAGGCCGCCGCCGCGATCCTGGGCGTCGAGGTGGCCTTCTTCGGGATTCCGGACCAGCCCCTGACGATCAATCGCGAGCGCCTGATGGGTCTCGTCAGACAGTTGCGCCAGTTCAGACCCACGATCGTGCTGACACACCCGCGCAAGGAACCGTACAACCCCGATCACAGCGCCGCGTGTCTCGCCGCCATCGACGCCGCCTACTACGCGACGCTCGCCGGGGTCGAACCCGACCTGCCGGTCGTGCCGCCGGTGCAAATCCTGGCGTTCGAGCCGACGCAGCCGATGGCCGAGGTGGCGGAGTTCGTGCCCGACACCTACGTCGACATCACCGACGTCATGGACACCAAGATGCGCGCGGTCGCCGAGTACAAGACCCAGCCGTACCACGTCGATCGCTACCGCGCCCGGGCCGTCGCCCGCGGAACGCAGGCCGCGTATCTCACGGGGAATACCGCCATCCAGTATGCTGAGGCGTTTCAACGCTACACCCCGTGGATTGGCAGGAACCTGCCGTGAGCCTGTCAGACCATTTTATCCCCACGCGTCTTCGGGATTTCAGACCGCGCGACAGCGGCGGCGGCGAGCGGGTCAGGCTGCAGAATCTGGCACGGGGATTGAAGGACGTCATCAATCTGAACTCCGGGGATCCGGACCTCACCGCGGCGCCCGTCGCCGTCGAAGCCGCCGTCGATGCGCTGCGCGCGGGTAAGACGCACTACGCGCACGGCGGCCTCCCGGAGCTGCGCGCGGCGATCGCCCGCAAGTGCGCCTCGGAGAACGGCTATCTCGTCGATCCCGAGACGCAGCTCATCATCACCAACGGCAGCGCCGAGGCCGCGTCGGCGATCTTCCAGACACTACTCGAAGCCGGCGATGAAGTCCTCACCACCGATCCCTACTACAGCGGGCACGTCTCGGCCATCATCGCCGCCCGCGGGGTGCCGGTGTTCGTGCCGACGCGAGGCGAGGACCTGTGGGAACCCGATCCGGCGGAGGTCGAGCGACGCATCACGCCGCGCACGAAGGCGTTCATCTTCGCCAACCCAGGCAATCCCACGGCGGTGGTGTGCCGCCGCGAGACCCTCGAGGCGCTGGTGGACATCGCCAACCGCAGGAATATTCTGATGATTCCGGATGAGTTGTTCGAACGATACGTCTACGACGGCCGGCGTCACGTGAGCATGGCGTCGCTGCCGGGCGCCCAGGATCGAGTCATCACGGTCAACGGTTTCTCCAAATCCTACTGCATGACCGGGTGGCGTCTGGGGTGGATCGCCGCGCCGGCGTGGCTGGCCGAGCCGGTGGCGAACATGCGCTACGCGCTGTCGATGGTCGCCGGGACGCCGAACCAGTGGGGCGCGATCGCGGCGCTGTCTGACGCCGCGCGCCCCTACTACGACGAGGTGTACCGGACGTACGGCGAGCGCCGCGCGTACTTCTACAACGCGCTCACGCAGATGGGATTGCCGCAGCGTCCCACGCCGGGCGCGTTCGTGGGGATGGTGGACATCCGCCCGACACGGCGAAGCGGGTCAGAGGTGTCCGAACGGTTCTTGCGCGACGCCCGCGTATTCATCTGGCCCGGCACGGCCTTCGGCTCGTGCGGCGAAGGCTACCTGCGCGTCGGTCTGATCAAGCCGATCGAGGTCTTGAAGGACATGATGCGGCGGATCGAACCGGTGGTCGCCGGTCTGCTCGCGAGCGTCCCCAGCCCCAGGTAGCAGATGCAGGATATCTATCGATACATCGACGAGCACCGCGATGAGATCCTCGCCGACTTCTTCACGTTTCTGCGCCAACCCAGCATCTCGGCGCAGAAGATCGGGCTTGACGAGTGCTGCGACCTGCTGGTGCGTCTCATGGCCAAAGATGGGCTGCCGGTGCGGAAGATGCCGGTCGAGGGCGGCCCGCCCATCGTCTTTTCGGACATCCGGGCGAAGCGCAGCGCGAAGACGCTGTTGTGCTACGCGCACTACGACGTCCAGCCGGTCGAGCCGCTCGATCTGTGGGTGTCGCCGCCGTTTGAGCCCACGATCCGCGATGGGGTCATCTTTGCCCGCGGGGCCACCGACAACAAGTCGGGGGCGCTCGCCTTTTGGAAGGCCGCGCAGGCGTTCAAGGCCGTCCGCGGCGACGTGCCCTGCCACCTCAAGTTCGTCATCGAAGGCGAGGAGGAGATGGGGAGCCCCCACTTCCTCCCCTGGGTCGAGCAGAACGCGGCGATGCTGGCCTGCGACGCATCGACCTGTCTGGACGGGCCGGCCGACCACTCGAACAAACTGCCGGCCATCAAGTTGGGGGTCAAAGCGATCCTCTACGTCGAGTTGCGGCTGAGGATGAACGAGAAAGACGTCTGGTCGGGCTACGCCGGCTGGGTGCCCAGCCCCGTGTGGCGGATGCACAAGCTGCTGTCGACGATGCTCGATCCCGAGACCGGCCGCATCCTGATCGACGGGTGGTACGATGACCTGCTGCCGATCGAGCCCGACGATGAGGAACTGCTCCGTCAATCGTTTCCCAGGTTCGATGAGGCCGAAACCAAACGCGAACTCGGTATCACACAGTTTGCCTGGGGCATGGACGCGTGGGAGGCCGTGAAGCGACGACACTACGGGCCGACCGCAAACATCTGCGGGATCGTGGCCGGCTACACGGGCGAGGGCGGGAAGACGATCATCCCCAACGAGATCAAGGTCAAGATGGACTTCCGTTGCCCGCCGAATCTCGAACCCGCCAAGCAGTTGGAGAAACTCCGCGCGCACCTCGGAAAGCATGGTTTCGATGAGGTCGAATTGATCGTGCACACCGCGCGGGCCAACCCGTACAAGACGTCGCCGCGCGAGCCGATCGCTCAGGCCGTCATCCGCGCCGCCGACCAAGTCTTTGGGGGCATGCCAACGGTCTACGGTATCTCGACGAACGGGCTGATCAAGGTGCACGTGCCGCATCCCGCAGTGCTCGCGGGGTTCGCGGACCCCGACTGCCGGCTACACGCGCCGAACGAGAACATGCCGGTGGACCGGCTCTTCAAGGGGATCAAGTTCGCGGCGACAATCATGGAAGAGTACGCGAAGACGGTCGGGCAGGCCGGACCATGATCCTCGGTGTGCTGGTCGGCTTCGTTGTCATCGGCGTGCTGAGCCCGCTTCCGGTCCTCGGTCCGATCCTCGGTGGGTTCGTGGCGGGGTACATCGTCAGAGGCGGCGCTGGGCGGGGTGCGATCGCCGGGTTGATCAGCGGGCTCCTTGGCAGTCTCCTGATCTGGCTGCTCCTCTCCCTAGTGGGGGCAGCCCTGGCCGGTATCTACGGGGGGCTGATCGGCACGGTGATCGGAGCAGGGTTCGTCCTGCTCTCGCTATACACCGGCGTGCTCGGGCTCATCGGCGGCGCGATCGGCGGCGCCGTCCGATCGTGAGGCGTGCGCGAGCCACAATCCGAGCACGACGCACGCGAGACCCAGGACGGCCATCGCCGACAGGGTCTCCCCGAGCAGTAGCGTGCCCAACACGGCCGCCGTCAGGGGGCCAAGCGCCAGAAACGCCGCCACTCTCGTCGGCGTCGTGTGATTCAAGGCCCACAGCCAGAGAAAGTACCCGACACCGCTGCTCGCGCCGATGAACACGACCGCGAGCCAGCCGGTCCGGGTGAAGTGCGGCCACGCGGTGAAGAACCCTTCGCCGGCGGCGAGCACGGCGAGAAACCCCAGCGAGGCGAGCATCGCCAGCGCGCTCACGGCCAGCGTCGGGTACTTCCGGAGATAGGGCCGGTAGAGAACGCTGCAGACGGCGCCGCTCAAGACGCTGCCGAGCACGGCCAGCTCGCCAATCCATTGATGAGGTGCGCCGCCTCGTTCGAAAGCCTTCTCTCCGAGCGCACACCCCACACCAACGATCGTCAGCAGCACGCCAAGCGTTGTCGCCACGCTGAGCCGCTCGCGCCCGAGCGCCGCCGCCACGATCATCGTCAAGAGGGGGAACGTGCCGAAGATCAGCGCGGCGTGGACCGCTGAGATCGACTGCAGCCCGTAGTTCAACAAGCCGATCAGGATGCCGAATTGCGCGATCCCCAGCAACCCGATCGGCGCCAGATCGCGCCGCTCGAACCGCACGCGCGGTGAGGCCAGCACGACCGGCAGCAGGAAACACAGGGCGATCGCATACCGCAGCAGCGCGAGCGACGCCGGGGCGCTTTGGCCGATGACGAATCGGGTCGCCACGATCGCCGAACCCACCTGGACGCCGGTGACGGCCGCCGCGGCCACGGGCAAGGCTCGGATGAGCGAGGTCGGCGCGCGCGTCAGAGCGTCAGTTCCCATGTCTCCTCGACGAGATCGTGACCGAAGCTGTGGTGCGGCCCGCGGTGAACCACTTGGAAACCGGCCTTCTCATAGATGTGGCGGGCCGCGCGGAGGACGTCGTTGGTCCACAGGGTGATCTTCCGGTAGCCCACCTGGCGGGCAAAGCGGATACACTCGTCAACCAGGCGTGTCCCCAGCCCGAGCCCGCGCGCCTTCGGCTCGACGAGCAGCAAACGTAGTTTGGCGACCGTCTTGGACTTCTTGACGAAAAACACGCAGCCGAGAATCTGGCCATCCTGCTCGGCGATCCAGCAGCGCTCGTGCTTTGGGTCGAAGTGCTCGATGAATGTCGCCACGATGCCCGCGACCAGAGCCTCAAACCGCTCGTCCCATCCGTATTCCTGCGCGTAGAGCGCGCCGTGCCGGTGCACGACCCAACCCATGTCACCGGGGCCGTGCGGCCGGAGCACGTATGGAGCCCGTGGCTCAGCGCGTACGGCCACCAGTCCCTCGATGGCGCTCATCGCTTCGACCAGACGGCGCTGTTCGTCGGGGCCCAGGCGCTTCAGGATCGCCCCAATCTGCCGGCGCGCGCGTGTCTCGAGGGGGCCGACGACCCTCCGCCCCTGGGCGGTCAGCGAGAGCACTCTCTGTCGGCCGTCACCCTCGGCGGTAGTCTTCCCGATGAGACCGCGCGTCTCGAACCCCTGCAGGATGCGGCTCAGGTAGCCTTTGTCGAGACCGAGATCGTCGGCCAGTTCGCTGGCTGTGGGTTTCTCGCGGTGCGCCAGCTCGTAGAGTACGCGCACCTGGGTCAGCGAGAACGGGCTGTCGAGATAGCCCCGGTTGAGTACGCCGATCTGCCGGGTGTAGAAGCGGTTGAAGCGCCGCACGGCATCGACGCGCCGGCCAAAATCAGTTTGGACCATGGTTGACACTGTCAACTATTTAGTTGACTCTGTCAACTGATCCTACGATAGATTTCGAAGACGGGGGTCGAGCGTGTCCCGCAGCGCGTCCCCCAACACGTTGATCGACAGCACCGTCAGCATCAGGGCCAGCCCGGGAAACGTGACCAGCCACCAGGCGCGCTCGATGTACGTCCGTCCCTCGCTCAGCATGCCCCCCCACGACGGCACGGAGGGCGGGATCCCCAAGCCTAAGAACGACAACGACGCCTCGGCAATGATCACGCCGGCCACCGAGAAGCTGGCGATGACGATCACCGGCGCCATGGCATTGGGCAGGATGTGCCGCACCAGGATGCGCGGCGTCGACGCGCCGATCGTCCGCGCCGCTTCAACGAACTCGGTCTCACGCAACCCCAGCACCTGCGCGCGGGTGAGCCGGCAGTACTGCGCCCAACCTGTGAGACCGAGCACCAGGATGACCTTGCTCAACCCCGGCCCGAGCACGGCCAGGATGGCGATGGCCAATAAGATGAAGGGAAACGCCAGCTCGAAGTCGGCCAGCCGCATGATCACGTCGTCGACGAGCCCGCCGTAGTAGCCCGCGACGAGCCCCAGGCTGACGCCCACGACGCCTGAGACGGCCACGGCCGAGACACCGACTAGCAGGGACACCCGCGCGCCATACGCCAGACGGCTCAGCAGATCGCGCCCCAGGTGATCCGTGCCGAGCATGTGCTCGGCGCTCCCACCGGCCGCCCACACGGGCGGTAGGAGGCGATTCTTGATATCGAGTCCCGCCGGGCTCTGGTGGGTGATCAGCGGCGCCCCCACCGCGATCACGACAACCAGCGTGAGGATGCCCGCGCCGAGAAGCGCGCCGGCGGCGCGGGCACCGGTGACCGGGCCGAGGCGCAGGCGGTGCCGCTGGGGGAGCGCCGATGCCGAGGCCGAGGCCGCCGCCACCCGTCGTCTCTACTGGTACCGGATTCTCGGGTTCAACGTCGCGTAGAGCAGGTCGACCAGCAGGTTCACGCCCACGAAGGTCACGGCCAGCATCGTCACGCCGGCCTGCACCACCGGAAAGTCCTTGTTGCCGATGGCCTGGATCAGCGCGCGGCCCACGCCGGGCCAGGCGAAGATCGTCTCCACGATCACCGACCCGCCGAGCAAGAATCCCAACTGCAACCCGATCACCGTCACGACGGGGATCAACGCGTTGCGCAGCGCATGCCGGTAGACGACGCCGAGCTCGGGGACCCCCTTCGCGCGGGCAGTGCGGACGTACTCCTGGTGCATCACTTCGAGCACGGATGAACGCGTCAGCCGTGCGTTGCGTGCCATCGGAAACGCCGCGAGCGTGATGCCGGGGAGCACCAGGTGGAGCCACGTCCCGCGCCCCGAGATCGGCAGCAGGTGCAGGTAGACGCCGAAGAGCATGATGAGGACGATCCCCAGCCAGAAACTGGGCACCGACTGTCCCAAGAGCGCAAGCAGCATCGCGCCGGCGTCGACCACGCTGCCGCGGCGTGTCGCCGAGATCACGCCGAGCGGCACGCCGAGCCCCACGGAGAGCGCGAAGGCCACCGCGCCGAGCTGCACGGTGGCCGGGACGCGCTCCCAGATGACTTCAAACGCCGGACGGTGGTGCCGGAGCGATTCGCCGAAGTCGCCGCGCGCGGCGTGGGTGAGAAACCCCAGATACTGCACCAGCCAGGGACGGTCGAACCCCCGCGCCCGCCGGAACTCCTCGATCTGCTGTTGGCTCATGACGTCGGCGGCCGAACCCAGCAGCAGTTCGGTCGGATCGCCGGTGAGAAACAGCAGCGCAAAGGACGCTACGCTCACCATCAGCACGACGACCAGCATCTGTGCGAGTCGCCGGGTCAGATACGCGGGCATGGCACCGTGCGATCATGCCGTGCCGACGCGCGGCCGGATTATCGGAACCGCGCGCTGTGGAGCCGGATGCGCTCGTCGGCCCTTGGCTTCCAGTCGAGGCGCTGGCTCACACCGTAGAGATCGGTCTGGAACCAGATGAAAATCACGGGCGCCTCATCGTAGATGACTTCCTGCATCTTGAAGCAGACATCGCGGCGCTTCTTGACGTCGAACGTCACGGACATGTCATCCCACAACGCCTCGAACCGCGGCATGTCGGTCAGGCTCCGGTTCGACCCCGAGTCCTTCTGCACCAGCGCGAGATCGGCCTGACACTCAAAGCCAGGCCCCGAGCCGATCAGATAGATGTCGCGGAACCCGGCGCCCCGGCGCGCCGACTTGCCCACGAACACCGACCAATCGAACACCTGGACGTCGGTTTTCACGCCGACTTTGGCCAGGTCAGACGCGATCACCTGGCAGATCTCCGCGTCCTTGATGTACCGGCCGCGCGGGCAGTCGAAGCCAAACTCCAACGCCCGCCCGCCCTGCTCGCGCACGCCGGTACGGGTGTTCATGCGCCAGCCGGCCTCGTCGAGCAGCGCCGCGGCCCGCTGCACCTCAAAGGGATAGGCCTTCACCGCCGGGTTCTGATCGGGGACGTTGGCGACCGTCCCGGTGCACTCGCCCTTGTTCGCCAGCAGGTTGCGCATCATCGTGCGGCAGTCGAATGCAAAGTTCAGCGCCTGGCGCACGCGTTTATCGCGCAGCGCAGGGTGACGATCCTGACGCAGACCGATGATGATCCGACGCAGCCCGGCGACGGTCTCCACTCGGGAGCTGCGGGTGCGCTCGACCTGCGGGATGAGATCGGGGGGCACGTTGACGATGATGTCGGCGTTGCCCGCTGTCAACTCGGCAATCCGGGTGGCATCCTCGGGCACGGGACGGAAGAGTAGCCGGCGGATGCGGGGCCGATCCGGGTGGTCGGCCCACGCTTCCAACACGACACGCTCGTTGGGCACGAACTCGACGACACGGTACGGCCCGGACCCAATCGGCTTTCGCTGGAGATCGTTGACCGAGGTCTGGCTCGTGTACCGCGGCGGCATCGGCGCGGTCTGCGTGTGCGCCATGTGCAGCGGGATCAGGGGGTTGGGGTTCTTCGACCTGACGCGAAGGGTCACATCGTCAATGGCGTCAACCGTATCCAGGTCCAGCAGGTTGTACTCGTACTGGACGTCGGCAATCTTCTTCTCGTAGAACTCCTTGCCGCGCAGCAGCGTGTACCGGACGGCCGCGGCGTTCAGCGGCTCGCCGTTTTGGAATCGCCGGCCGGCAACAAGCTTGAACTCCCAGGTGCGCGAATCGAGCAGCCGCCACGACTCGGCGAGCCCCGGCAGCAGTTGCAGGTTGTCGCCGAACCGCGTGAGCGTCTCGAACATGTGGATGATCGCGTTCGTGTCGGGCAGCGACTGCGAGTAGTACGGTTCGAGGGTGACGATGTCAGCCCCCTGGAGGATCACCGCCGTGTCTTGCGCCGGCGCAGCGCTCCCGCCGGTGTACGGCGCGCTGATGAGGGCGAGTGCCATCACACCGACGGCCGCCCTCCTGAGCCACGACCACGCACCATGTTTCGTTACTCGACGCATGGGGTCTCCCTCCAATTCACGCTTTGGGGGGAGTTCACGGCCGGGCGGGCAAACCCTGCAGGTGCACGCGCACGGCGTCGGCCACGTAGAGCAATTCGTCCAAACCCAGGTCGGGATGACAAGGCAACGCGACGGTGCGCGAGTAGAACCTCCGAGCCCCCGGCCAGGCGGTGTCTGGGCCCGCCTCCAACGCGTTCGAAAGTCGCGTGTCAAGCGCCCGGCGAGCTTCGACGCCCTTTTGCGCGAGGGCATGGATCAGCGCCCCCGCATCCTGCGTCTGCACCAGATACGTCGAATACGTCGGCGAGGTCTCGGGGAACGGCGCCACCACCGACATCGGCAGACCCAGCGGCCGGAAGGCGCTGTCGTAGACACCGGCCGCGGTGCGGCAGGCGTCGATGCGATCGTCGAGGTCGGTCGCGTCGGCTTCGAGTGCTCCCCAGGGTGCGACCGCAACGCCATCACGCGTGGGGCCCTCCGGCGCGAGCGGTACGAGACCGGCGGTCTGCAGCCGCGCGGCCACGTCGGCGCTATCGGTGGACACCAACGCGCCGCGGGTACGGTCAAACGGCCACGCGCCCAGCACCATCACGGCCGCGCGTCCCAACGATCCGACGGCGCGCCCCCTCACGGCGCCGCCAACCGCGCCGGTGGTGTCTTCGAGGACGATCCATCCGTTCGAGGTCCGCGGCGGCGGCATCGGCCGGCCAAAGCGGTGATCGAGAATGCACACGGTCCGAGTGTCTCGAGAAGATGCGAGATCCTCGGGCCAGATCGGGGCGCCGCTGACGGGGTCGAGATCGATCGCGACGAGTCGCGCGCCGGCGGTCAGGATCGCGCGTTCCAGATGTTCCGGCGCTCCAACGGGGACGTGGACGAGATCGCGGGGGCCGATATCAAGGACTTCCAACACGGCCACCCAGGCGTCTTTGGCGGCCGAAGCCCACCAGATCCACCGACAGCCAAAGACGGCGTTAAGGCGACGGCTCAGTTCGATGCGGGCTACCCTCTGCCGGTCCCCCAGATGCCGGGGTCGGCTAAACGCAGCATGAACTCGGCGTGCGACGCGGCCATATCCCCTATGCCCCCGACCCGACCGCCGCCGTCGATGACCAGATACTCGTCGGTGGCGGACCCCCGGCCATGCCCCAGACCCACGTCACGCAGCACCGGGATCCCAAACTCCTCCGCGAAGATCGACCAGGGCCCGCCGCCCCCCGTGGCCGGCCACCACACCACATCGTGACAGCCGTGCGCGGCAAATAGCGCCGCGGCTTCGCGCACGACGGGCGCGTGCTTCGAGACGCGCGAACCGTTGAACGCTCCGTGCACGTCCATCTCGACGTCTGCGAACCCTGCGCCGTCGAGCCGCGTCCTGATCGCGCGGAGGACTTCGCGCACGTCCCACGTGCGCGGGACGCGGATGTCCAATACCGCTTCGGCGAGGTGCGGGATCGTGAACGTCGCCGTCCCCGGACCCAGGAACCCGCTGCGCAGACCGTTGAGGTTCACGCTTGGACCGAACAAGAGCCGCCGGTAGATGTCGGCCTCGTCCGGATCGCCGATGGCCCGGACATCGGCGCCCTGCACGCCCGGCAGCACGCGTTGCCACGGCACGCCTGAATAGCGCGTCATGATCGCCTGCATTTCCTCCGCCTCGTCTGCGGTTGCAGGCTGCGCGTCACGATCAAATCCGTCGATGAGTACGGTATTCCCATCGGGCCCCGTCAGCGTGGCGAGGGCGTGCACGAGCCGCCAGGCCGGGCTGTCCACCACGGCTTTCGCCATGCCGTGGATCGGTCTGTCCTTGGGGCCGCGCCCCCAGCGTGCGCCCGACGCCCGCAGCGTCATGTAGATCATGCCCTTGTAGCCGAGCGTCAGATGGGGCGTGCCGTCCGCTTCCTGTGAGGCGCCTGGGGTCCAGCACGCGTTGGCCCTGCGCAGCCGATCGTGATACCGGTCGATCATGACCCGGTAGTGGGGACTCCCCAGAATTTCGTCGCCTTCGGCCACGAGCATCAGGTTGACAGGTGGCCCGCCCCAGGTCGCGCGGCAGGCCTCCACCGCGTTGAGCCATACCCCAAGCGGTCCCTTCACGGCGCGCGCCCCCCGCGCCATCACCACGCGAGGGAACGGCGGCATCTCGACGATCTCGGCACCGAAGGGATGGGCGCGCCAGCCGCGCGGGTCGGCGCTACGGACATCGAACATCCCGTAGACGGCCAGCGTGATCGGCGCCCCGACGTCGTAGGCGGCCCAGACGCCCGGGTATCCGGGCGTGGAGATCAACTCGACTTCGGGGAAGCCCGCGTCGCGGCAGAGTTCCGCCAGCAGCCGGGCGCAGTCCTCGATGCCCTCGCCATCGACCGACACGCTTGGCTGGCGGAGCAGCGCGCGCAGACGCGCCAGGTGCCGCTCCTGATGCTCGTCGAGATAGGCGGTGAGGCGCGCCAGCCTGTCGGTCATCCCGTCAGGCGCACCCGCCGACGCTATCGCTTTTCTTTCCAGGCGTACTTCGCGGGCCAGTTGTTGCTGGCGCTCTCCAGGTAGACGCCGTGCACGGTGTCTTTCATGGCGATCTGCTGTGTGACGTCAAAGAGCATGATAATGGGCGCGTCGCGATACACCTGCTTGATGATCTGCGCGTAGTAGATCTTGTTGCGCCCCGGGGTCGTCGTGGCCTTCAGCGACTGTTCGATCAGTTCGTCGACGACCGGGTTCGAATAGTACGCGCGGTTGAAGTATCGTGGCGCGGCCGAGTTCGTGTGATAGAACGTGAGCATCGTGTATTCGGCGTCGCCGGTGAATGTGCCGACCGCGAGGTTCACCAGGTCGTACGTGGCCCGATCGGGTGGCAGCGTGACGCGGGGAATGAAGCTCGCCGACTCGAGCACCAGCAGCCGGGCATCGACCCCCACCGCTTTCAGCATCGCCTGCACCAGCTCGGCGGTCTCGAAGTCGCCGGGGCTCCCGCCCTTCCGGGTGATCAGCTCCAGGGTCAGCGGCCGGCCCTCACGCTGCCGCACCCCGCCGGGGCCGACGGTGAACCCGGCCTCATCGAGGAACTTCCGTGCCTTCTCCGGATCGTACGGATAGGTGCCCGCCGGCACGTAGCCGTCTACGGTGGTATTGATGTAGACCGCGGTCGCGATCCTGGCGGTCCCCAGAAACGCGGTCTTGATGATGCCTTCCTTGTCGACGGCGTGGTTGAGCGCCCAGCGGACCCTGACGTCGTTGAGCGGAGGCTTGCGGTTGTTGATGGTGATGTAGTACTGCTGCGATCCCAGCGCCGCCTGGACTTTCATGCCCTGCCGCTTCTTGAGCCGGTCGAGGTCCGGGATCGACAGACCCAGCGCCATGTCGGCGTCACCGGCCTCGAGCATCGTGGCCCGGGTATTGATGTCGGGGACGACGCGGAAGACGAT
>JBGQGY010000061.1:0-21201 GCA_041497675.1 bacterium
CGCCCGCGGGGACACAGTCGCGCGAGCATTGGGCGTGGAGGATCGAGGAGATGACCGCGGAACCGCCGCGGGTGCGCGTCGGCGTTTTCTCCGATTCATACTTGCCGCGGATCAGCGGCGTCGTACGCTCGATCGTCTCGTTCGTCACGGAACTGCGGCGGCAGGGGCACCACGCGTCGATCTTCGCGCCGGCGTACCGCGGGTACCGCGACAGTGACCCGGACGTGGCTCGGTTCCCGTCGGTGCGGCCGCCGGGACATCCCGACTTCCCTCTGGCGATTCCGATCGATCGCGGGTTCCTGGCGAAACTGCGGCGCCGGCGTCTCACCGTAATCCACACGCACACGCCGTTTCTGATGGGTGCGGCGGCCCGCTACGCGTCCCGCCGTCTGGGTCTCCCTCTGATCTTTACGCATCACACGATGTACGGCGAGTATGTGCACTATGTCCCGTTGGTATCAGAGCGGTTCTCGCGTAGGGTGGTGAACCGGCACACGGCACGGTACTGCAACCATTGCACCGCGGTGATCGCACCGTCGAACGCCGTGAAGACCATGCTGCAGTCGATCGGCGTGACGAGTCCGATCGAGGTGCTCGCCACCGCCGGGTTCGAGCTCGAACGGTTCGACCGCCTGGATCCTTCGTGGGTGCGGCCGCGGTTTGGCATCCCGCCCGATGTGCCGCTGGTGATCACGGTCGGACGGCTGGCGCCCGAGAAGCGGTTCGACATCTTGCTGGCCGCGTTTGCGGAGGCCGCCCGGGGTACGCCCGCGCGGTTGTTGGTGGTCGGCGGGGGACCCGAAGCGCGAGAACTGCACGCGCGGACCGGCCGGCTCGGACTGAGGACGCAGGTGGTGTTCAGCGGCCCCTTGGAGCACGAACGCGTGCTGGATTGCTATGCGGCCGCCGACGTGTTCGCCTTTGCCTCGCCGACCGAGACCCAGGGGCTCGTCGTGGTCGAGGCGATGGCCGCCGGGTTGCCGGTGGCCGCGGTGCGAGCGGGCGGCGTGCCTGAGGTGGTAGGGGAAGGCGAAACCGGCCTGCTGGCCGAACTCGATCCTCATGCTCTGGCCGGCGTCATCCGCCAGCTGCTCGACGATGCAACGCTTCGGCGGGATCTGGCCGCACGCGGCCGGGTGGCCGCGCGCGCGTATGCGGTCGAAGAACTGACGCAGCGGCTCGTCACGTTGTATCAGGACGTGGCCACTGACGCACGTGTTATCGCAGCGCCCGACTAGACCTGCGCCGCCGCTCGGGCGGCCATCACACCACGGGCGATCCGGCGGAGAGACGTACTCCTCACCGCCGGATCGAGTTGAGGAGGAGAGGACGCGTGCAGCTCAGGCGCCTGGACCTGATCGGCTTCAAGACGTTCGTCAACCGCACCGAACTGGAATTCCACCCCGGGGTGACCGCCATTGTCGGCCCGAACGGCAGCGGGAAGAGCAACATCATGGACGCCATCCGCTGGGCGCTGGGTGAGACGAACGTGCGCATGCTGCGGGGCGCGCGGATGGAGGACATCATCTTCTCCGGCAGCGCATCGCGGCGGCCGCACAGCCTGGCGCGGGTCGCGCTGACCCTCGACAACTCGTCCGGGCTGCTGCCGCTCGAATACAGCGAGATCGCCGTGTCCCGTGGCGTGACCCGCGGTGGCGACGGCGAGTTTGGGATCAACGGTACGGACTGTCGTCTCCGTGATATCCAGATGCTGTTCCTCGGCACCGGCCTTGGGGGCCGGTCTTATGCGCTGATCGGCCAGGGTGAGGTCGACGCTGTGCTGCGGGCCACGCCGGTTGAGCGCCGTCAGTGGCTCGAGGAGGCGGCGGGTCTGGCCCGCCACAAGCGGCAGCGCCTGGAGGCCGAACGGCGGCTCGGGCACGCGCAGGGTCATCTCGACCGGCTCTCCGACGTCGCCGCGGAGTTGGAGACGCAGCAGCAGTCGCTTTCCGCACAGGCCGAGGCGGCTGCACGACACCGGCAGTACACCGATGACGTGAGGGATCTTGAGCTGGCGCTGTTCGCCGACGAGGCGCGGCGGTTGTTGGCTGTCGTCCGCCGGCTGAGCGCTCAGGTGCAGAGCGACCGCGACGCGCTGTCCGCCGCTGCGGCGAGAGTCGTAGCGGCGGCCGCGGCGATCGCGGCGGTCGACGCCGATCTGGCCGCGGCGAACACGGCATTCGAACGGGGCCAGCAGGCCCTGCTCGAAGGGGCGGAGCGGGCGAGCGCGCTTGCGGCCGAGGCGCAGGCCCTGGGGGCACAGGCCGAAGGAGTGCGTGCGAGGCGTGAAGACGTTGCGGTCGATGGGCGACGCTTGACGGACTCCGTCGAGCGACTGCAGCTCGAGACCGCCGCGCTCAAGCAGGAAGCCGATGTGGCCGATCGAGAGCGCGGGATCCTATCCGCCGCGGTGGTCGAGGCCGAGTTGCGCCTCACCAGCGCGGCAGACGAGGAACGCCAATCGCAGGGCCGGCTCCAGCAATCGCGCGCAGACGCGACGGAAGCGGCGCGGGCCATGGGCCAGATCCGCAACGATCTCGCGGGGTTGCGCGCGCGGGCAGAGATGCTCAGCCAGACGGTGGACGCCCTGGCCGAGAAGGCCTCGGCGGTGGATCGTGCCGCAGCGCGCCTGGGCGAGGAACACCGCTCGGCAGACGCGGCGGTCAACGAAGCCCGGCGTGCCGTGCAGGCGGCTGAAACCGTCATCGCGGAGCATGGGCGCGCGATCGAATCGCGCCGCGCTGAACTGGCGGCGCTGGTCGAAGACTCTCACGCCGTCGACGTGGAGGAAGAGCGTCTGCGCGCGCGTCTGGCGTCCCTGGAGGAAGCGCACCAGCAATTCTTGGGATTCGAGGAGGGCGTCCGCGCGGTCTTGCTCGAGTCGCGGGCCGCGCCGGAACGCTTCCCCGGGTTGCGTGGGGCCGTGGCCGATGCGCTAGAAGTGGCGGACGTCCACCGGGCCGCGATCGCCGCGGCGCTCGGGCGCCGGCTCCATTGTCTGGTGGTGGAACGCCGCGCGCAGATCGGTGCGGTCGTTGAATTCCTCAGTAGCGATGCGCGCGGCGCGGCCACCGTCCTGGCCCTCGATACCGTGCGGCCCAGACACACCGACGCGTCGCCCGGCGACGGGGCGATCGTCGCGCGCGCGGCCGACGTCGTCCGTATCGCCGGCGGCTTCGAGTCAAACGGCGACGGTCAACGGCTGGTCGAGTCATTGCTTGGTGACGTCGCCATTGTGAGCGATCTGGAGGCGGCGTGGACAGTGCGCGCCTCGGGGTATTCCGGTCGCGCCGTGACGCGAGACGGCGTCCTGCTGTCACCGGATGGGATCGTGTCGATTCGAGGATGGACCGCCGCGGAAGCGGGACCGTTGGGGCGTGGGCAGGCGATCGCGAATCTGCGCGAGGCGCTTGGGCGCGTCGCGCAGCGCCGGGCCGGGGTCGCCGAGCAACGCGCCGCTGCGGCCGCCCGCCTGCGCGCCGCCGAAGAGGGACTCGCTGAGGCGCGGGGCGGAGCGGATCGCGCCGCGGGTGTCCTCAACGAGCGCCTCCAGCATCTCCACCGGTTGGACGTCGAAGTGCGCCGGCTCGCCGATGACCGACAGACGCTTGCGGCTGAGGACCGCCCGCGCACGGAGGAGTTGCGCAGGCTCACCGATGAGGTGTCCCGGCTCGACGCGCAGGCACGGGAACTCGAGGGTGAACACAGGCGGCTCGAAGACGATATGCTCGCGCGCCAGGCGGACGCCGCGCGTCTTGCCGCGGCACGCGAGTCGACGGCCGCGGAGGTTGCCGCCCGGCAGATGGCCCTCGTGACGCTGGACGGCCGGCGCGACACATTGCAGCGATTCGTGGAAGACCGCGAGGTATCCATCACCGACCTCGGGCGCCGCCTGGACGAGCTTCGGGTCGCAACCGCCCGGCTCGCCATCGAGGTATCAGCCGTCGAGGCGCGCCGCGTGCGGGCGACAGATGCACACCACGCGTTGCTCGCGGCACAGGCGTCAGGCAAGGCCGAACTTGAGATTATCAACAGCCGCCGCGCCGAGCTGCGGGAAGCTGCAGCCGTGCGCCAGGCCGACCATCTGGCGGCACAAACCGCGCAGCACGACGCTGAGGCCGCGCTCCATCGCACCGAGGTGCGGCACGCGCAGGCCGAGGCCGAACTGGGTGCGGCAGCGGGGCGCCTGCAGCAGGAGTTCGGCGTGACGCTCGATGTTGCGGCGGCGCGTCGCCTCGACACGAGCCGGGACGAAGCCCAGCGGCAGCTGGAGACGCTGCGGACAGCCTTGGGGGATCTGGGCCCGGTCAACCTCCGGGCGATCGACGAGTACGCCGCCATCACCGGACGGCTTGAGGCGCTGCGCGCACAGACGACCGATCTTCACCAGTCCAGCGCGGCCTTGCGCGAGGCGATTGCCCTCATCAACGCCGGACTGCGCGTGCGCTTCCGGCAGACGTTTGAAGAAGTCGACCAGGAGTTCAGCCGGCTCTTCCAGCGCCTGTTCGAGGGCGGGGAGGGTCATCTCGAGCTCGTGGAAACGGAGGACGGAGCCGAGCCCGGTCTGGAGGTCATTGCGCAGCTACCCGGCAAGGCACGCCGGGCGCTCGTTGCGCTGTCCGGCGGTGAGCGCGTGCTCGTGGCGCTGGCGCTCGTCTTTGCGATGCTCCGCGTCCATCCAAGCCCGTTCTGCATCTTCGACGAGGTCGAGGCCGCCCTCGACGACGCCAACACGCGCCGCTTCACCACGCTCTTGCGAGATCTGGCGCAGCAGACACAGGTGTTGATCATCACGCACAACAAGGGGACGATGGCGGCGGCCGACGTGCTGTACGGTGTCACGATGCAGGAGCCGGGGGTGTCGTCCCTCGTCTCGGTCCGGCTGGTCGCGTCTGCGGACGTCAATGGGTCCACCACCGTCGCCGAGGATCATCAGCGCGAAACGGTGGCCCTCCCGGCCGAATAGCGCGCCGGGTGCGGCTGGAAGCGGATGGCGGAACGTCCCGGTTTTCTGGGCCGGCTGCGCGCGACGCTGGCCCGCACGCGCGAGGCGCTGGGCGCCCGTGTCGACGCCCTGCTCGCGGGTCCGCTCGATGAGCGCTTTTTCACCGAGCTCGAAGAGGCGCTGATCCAGGGCGACGTTGGCGCCACGTTGTCCGCCGAGATCGCCGAACGATTGCGCCAGCAGACCTCGGGTGCGCGTACGTCCGAGGAACTACGCGCGCGGCTGGTGGCCATTATCACCGAGCTCCTGGGGACCCCGCACGTCCTTCGCCTCGACCCCCCGCCGGCCGTTGTGCTGATCCTGGGTGTCAACGGGTCGGGCAAGACGACCACGATCGGCAAACTGGCGCACCGCTTGCGCGGCGAGGGCCGGCGGGTGCTGCTGGCCGCCGGCGACACGTTTCGGGCCGCGGCCATCGAGCAACTGGAAGTCTGGGGCGAGCGGGCCGGTGCGGCGGTGATCCGTCACCAGGAAGGGGCCGATCCTGCGGCGGTGGTCTTCGATGCCGCACAGGCGGCGCAGGCGCGCCGGGCCGATGTCTTGATCGTCGATACGGCGGGCCGGCTGCACACGAAGGTGAATCTCATGGAGGAACTCAAAAAGGTGGACCGGGTGATTGGTCGCGCGCTGCCCGGCGCACCGGTCGAGCGGTTACTCGTGATCGACGCGACGACAGGCCAGAACGGGTTGGCCCAGGCCCGGCATTTTCATCGGGCCGTGGGGTTGACGGGCCTGGCGCTCACGAAGCTCGACGGCACTGCCAAGGGCGGCATCGCCGTGGCCGTTGTACGCGAGTTGAACGTCCCGATCGCGTTTGTCGGTACGGGTGAGGGTCTGGACGATCTTGACCCCTTCGATCCGGCGGTGTTCGCCGCCGCCCTGCTCGCCTCGTAGCACCGTCCCGCGATCGACCCTGCCGTCTTGACCACGTGTGTCCGGTGCGGTATCGTACCGGAGGATCACCCTGTCAAGGAGAGGACCTTTACAGATGCAGTCCGGTGACCGCGCCCTTCTCGGACGCGACCGCGCGAACCAGATGCTCGATGCCTACGGCGCACTGCTGACAGCGCGCCAGCGAGAGCTGCTGCGCCGCTACTATCAGGACGATCTCTCGCTGGGAGAAATCGCCGAACAGGCACGGGTCTCGCGTCAGGCTGTGCACGATACGCTGCGTCGGGCCACGGCCTCCCTCGACCGTTTCGAGTCTGCGCTGGGGCTGGTGGGGGGCGCGCGCCGAGCCGACCACTACTTCACGCGTACGCCACGCTCGCCGGAGCGGTTCAGGATCATCCGCGATACCTTGCGCGGGCGTCCATGGGCGTTTCGCGTAGCGTCCGGGGTATTTGCCGGGCGCGGCATCGATCCCGGGACGCGGCTATTGATTGAGGCGATGCAGATTGGTCCGGGCGACCGGGTCCTCGACTTGGGGTGCGGGTACGGGGCGGTCGGTTTGACCGCGGCCGCGCTGGCCGCAAAGGGCGAGGCATGGCTGATCGACATCAATGAACGCGCGGCGATGCTGGCCCAGATGAATGCGGCAGACCACGGCGTATCGAACGTGCACGTGATGATCGGTAACGGAGCCGCCGCGATTAGGTCGGAGTGTATGGATGTCGTCGTGACGAACCCACCGATCCGGGCCGGGCGGCGTGCGGTGACGGCCTTTATCGATGACGGCTGGCGCGCGCTGCGGCCCGGCGGGCGCTTCTACCTGGTCGCCCGTACAGCGCAGGGCGCACAGACCATCGCGAAGCTGATGGCCGCGCGGTTTGGGACGGTCACGCAGGTGCGCGCCGAGTCCGGCTACCGCGTCTACGAGGCGCGGCGCGTGGCCGCGCCCCGGGAGACACGCTGATGTTCGAAAGCCTACAAGCCCGCCTCGGCGAGATCTTCAAGAAGGTCACCGGTCGGGGGGTGCTGCGTCCCGAGGACGTCGATGCCATCCTGCGCGAGGTACGTCTGGCCTTGCTGGAGGCCGACGTCAACTTCAAGGTCGCGCGCGACTTCGTCGAGCGCATTCGCCAGGCGGCGACGGGGCAGGAGGTGTGGAAACACCTCAGCCCGGGACAGCAGGTGGTCAAGATCGTCCACGAGGAACTCACGGCGCTGCTGGGTGGGCAGCCGCGGCAACTGCGTACCGCGCCGCATCCGCCGACGATCTACTTACTGGTCGGGTTGAACGGTGTCGGCAAGACCACGACGGCGGGAAAGCTGGCCGGCTGGCTGCGCAAACGCGGCAAGGCCCCGCTGCTGGTGGCAACAGATCTTCAGCGGCCCGCGGCCGTCCAGCAGTTGCAGATCGTCGGCAAACAGGTCGGCGTGCCGGTTTTCGCGCTCGCCGGCGCCAAAGCCCCGCTCGCCGTGGCGCGCGCGGCGGTCGACCGGGCGACGGCCGACGGTCACGATGTGGTCATCATCGATTCGGCGGGCCGGCAGCACATCGATGACGCGTTGATGGCCGAACTCAGCCAGATGCACGAGGCGCTGCAACCCCACGAGACGATCCTGGTGCTGGATGCGATGGCGGGTCAAGACGCGGTCAAGAGCGCGGAGCAATTTTCGGCCCGCCTACCGATCGATGGTCTCATTCTCACCAAGATGGACGGCGACGCCCGGGGCGGCGCGGCGCTGTCGGTGGTGGCGACGATCGGGAAGCCCATCATGTTCGTCGGTGTCGGCGAGCGTACCGACGCGTTGGAGGCATTTCATCCTGACCGGATGGCGTCGCGGATCCTGGGCATGGGCGACGTCCTCACCCTGATCGAGCGCGCCGAGCAGACGATGTCGGCTCAGGCCGCAGCCGAGATCGAGCGCAAGCTGCGTAAACACCAGTTTACGTTTGAAGACTTCCTGAGCCAGCTGCAACAGGTCCGGCAAATGGGGCCGCTGGATCAGCTCCTGGAGATGATCCCCGGTTTCTCTCGGGCGAAGGCCGCCGGTCTCACGGTGGACGAGAAGCAACTGGGCCGGATCGAGGCCATGATCCGATCGATGACGCCGCAGGAACGATCGAACCCCGTCATGATCGACGGCAGCCGCCGCCGCCGAATTGCGACCGGCAGTGGTGTCACCGTGCAAGATGTAAACCGATTGCTGAAACAGTTCGACGAAACCAAGCGGTTGATGCGGCACATGGAGGAGCGACAACGAGCTGGGCGAGGGTTGCCGTTCCCGCCGCGGTGAGGCGCAGAAGCGCCAGAATGCGCGCGAGCACAGTGAGCCGATTGCTGAGGAGGCCGAGGGGCTAATCCCGAGGCCGGTTGAGCATATGTCGTGTTGTTTTATGAGGAGGTAACGGCATGGTCAAGATTCGGTTGATGCGCGTCGGGGCAAAACATCAGCCTTCGTACCGGGTGGTCGTCGCCGATTCCAAGTCCCCCCGAGGCGGCAAATACATCATGCTGCTCGGCTTCTACAATCCTCGGACTGAGCCGTCGGTCATCAAGATTGACGAAGCCAAGGCGCATACGTGGCTCGACCGCGGCGCCCGGCCGTCCGATTCGGCGCGAGTGTTGCTCCAGAAGACCGGCATCCTGCAACGGTGGGAAGCCGGTCGGACCAAGGCGACGTAGAGATCACCCGCTATGCCCCAGACAGATCTGCGGGCACTGGTAGAGTTCCTCACGCGCGGCTTTGTCGAGCGCCCGGAGGCGGTCATCGTTCGATTGTCCGAGCGCGGCCAAGTCGTGTCTATCGAGATCCGCGTGGCACCCGAAGACGTCGGGAAGGTCATCGGTCGGCGGGGACGGGTGATCGGCGCGATTCGCACGCTGGTCAAGGCGGCGGCCCTGCGATCTGGTCGCCGAGTCGTGGTGGAGGTCGTCCATTAACGCGCAGCCGAGGCGCTCACGGAGGGCGGTATGGGGATCACAGTTGTTCGGCCGGTGATGGTGAAGGCCATCGTGACGGAGACCTTCAAGAGGCAGTACCTGGCCGAACTGGAGGATACCGCGAAGAGGCTGGAATTACTCATCGGCCAAATCGACACGCAGATCAGGCGGACCGAACTGGAACGGCAGATCACGCCTCAGTCCCGAGCGGTCCGGCAGCAATTGGAGATCGAGCGGTCGCGTCAGGAGGCCGCCCACATGGAGTTGGCGGCGCGGGTCAAAGAGGCGGAGGCCCTCGAGTTGCAGTCGGAGTTCTCCCAGGGGACCGTCGAGAGCATGGTGGAACTGAGCCTCGGCGACAACTTCTTTACGCGGCTGGCTCGCGCTGAGATCATCCTTAAGGATGGAATCGTCATCGAGATCCGAGAGAGATAGACCGGCGCCCGATCGCGGGGCCTCGGTCCCCCGGCGCAGCACGGACGCCGCCGACCTGATCACCATCGGTCGGATCGTGGCGCCCCATGGCATTCGAGGGGAACTCCGTGTGCGTCCCGAGACCGATTTTCCGGAGCGATTTGTCCAGCTGCGGCGCGCGTTCCTGGTGCGAGATGGGCGCACGGAGGAAGTGGAAATCAGCGCAGTGCGTCCGCACCGGGATGGCCTGCTCGTCGTCCTGGGCGGTGTCGGCGACCGCACCACCGCGGAGCACCTGCGCGGCGCGCAGATCGCCGTGCCGCGGGCCGATCTCGTGCCGCTGGCCGCCGATACCTTCTATGTGTTTGAGATCATCGGCATGCGCGTGCGGACCGATGATGGCCGGGACCTCGGCATCGTCGATGAGGTGATGCGCGGACCTGCCAATGACGTGTATGTCGTGCGGAGCGAAGGGCGCGAGACCCTGGTGCCTGCCGTCCGCCAGTTCGTACGGGCCATCAACCGGGATGCGCGTGAGATCACCGTCGTGCTGCCCGCGGGGCTCGAGGAGTAGTCGGTGCGCATCGACATTGTGACGATCTTCCCCGAAGCCTTCGCCGCGCTCGACATGTCGATCATCGGTCGTGCGCGCGAGCGGGGTCTGCTCGACATTCAGGTGCGCGATCTGCGCGACTACACGACAGACCGGCACCGCCAGGTCGACGACATGCCCTACGGCGGCGGGCCGGGGATGGTGATGAAACCAGATCCGTTCTTCGCGGCGACCGACGCGCTGAGGGCGCCCGGCGCGCCCTCCCGCCTGCTGCTGACGTCGCCCCAAGGGCGGCGTTTCGATCAGCGGGTCGCGGAAGAACTCGCCCGTGAGTCCCACCTGATCGTCCTCTGCGGCCGGTATGAGGGTGTGGACGAGCGGGTCGTCACCGGGTTGGGCGCGGAGGAAATCTCGATCGGTGACTTTGTCTTGACCGGCGGCGAGCTGGCTGCGATGGTGATCGTCGACGCGACGGTGCGGCTGGTCGAGGGCGTCGTGGGCGACCAGGCGTCGGTCGCGGCCGAGTCGTTCGCCGGCGGCCTCCTCGACTACCCGCACTACACCCGGCCCGCCGAGTTCCGCGGGCAGCGCGTCCCAGACGTGCTGCTCACCGGACACCACGAGCAGATCAGACGGTGGCGGAGGCGCGAGCAGCTGCGCCGGACACTTGAGCGCCGGCCCGACCTGTTATCTCTTGATCTCCTGACCGAGGAAGACCGGGCGCTGCTGCGGGACAACAGCTAACGGCTTCGCCAACCGGTGTTGGCAACCGGTGTTGGCCCGTCGAAGCGGGCTGTGCTACAATTCAAGATTGTGCTGCGACGTCGTTGCGACGTCGCCTGCGGGAGGCGGCGATGACAGAGAAACTCAGAGCCATCGAGGCGGCGCAACTGAAGAAGAAGGTCGGAGAGTTCCTACCGGGTGATACCGTGCGCGTCCATGTGAAAATCACCGAGGGAGGGCGCGACCGTCTGCAGGTCTTCGAGGGCACCGTGATCGGCCGGCGGGGCGCGGGCATCGGCGAATCCTTTACCGTCAGGCGCGTCAGTCACGGGGTCGGCGTCGAACGCGTTTTCCCCCTGCACTCGCCGCGGGTCGAGAAGGTCGACGTCGTGCGCAAGGGCCGCGTCCGGCGCGCCAAGCTGCACTATCTCCGCAGCAAGATCGGGAAGGAGACGCGCGTCAAGGAACAGCGCTAGCCTGCTTCGCTGATGGCCCGCAACCTGATTGCACTGGCAGAACGTCTGCCGCTCGGGATTCCAACACTGATCCTGACGCTGGCATTTATTCTTTTCGTCGTTCGGATGATGGTGCGCCGATCGTATCGACTGCCGCCGGCGGTGCGCCTCTCAATTGTCGAGACACTCGACGCCACGATCTTCGCGGCGCTCCTCAGTCTGGTCATCATCCTCTTCGTCGTGCAGGCGTTTTTCATTCCCTCTGGATCGATGGAGCCGACGCTGCGTGTCGGAGACCGGATCCTGGTCGGCAAGTTCGCCTATCGCATCGGCGAAATTCGCCGCGGTGACATCATCGTCTTCCGCTACCCATTGAACCCCAACAAGGATTTTGTCAAACGCGTCATCGGTTTGCCGGGCGAACGCATCACCATCAAGGACGGGCTGGTGCAGATCAACGCGCGGCCGCTGAAGGAAGTGTATCCGACGGCCCTGCCCGGTGAGGATCGGGCTTGCTCGAGCAACTACGGTCCCGAGACCGTGCCCGTCGTCTCGCTCTTCGTGCTCGGCGACAATCGGTGCAACAGCGAGGACAGCCGGTTCTTTGGATTTGTGCCGGTGAAGAATGTCATTGGCCGCGCGCTCGTGGTCTACTGGCCGGTCGATCGCGTCGGGCTGGTGCGGTGACGCGCGGAACCCGCCGGCTCACGCTCGACGCACTGGCGGCATCGCTCGCCGAAGGACACCTCGATCCTAAGACGCTGCGCAGAGATCCGCGCGCGGGCGCGCGCGCACTGGCGTCGCGATGGGCCAGACACCATGCGCGGGAGGCGGCCGAACGGAGCCGGCTGACGGAACTGTTCGCGTTCGAACGCGACGCGTGGGCCGCCGGGCTCGCGCCGGTCGCGGGTGTGGACGAGGCTGGGCGCGGGCCGCTGGCGGGACCCGTCGTCGCGGCGGCGGTCGTGTTCCCCGACGAGCGGCTGATTCCGAAACTCAACGATTCGAAGAAGTTGTTACGCGAGGAGCGAGAGGTCGTCTACCGGGCGATCCTGGACTCTGGTTTGCCGATCGGCATCGGCGTCGCCGACGTGGATGAGATCGACCGGCTCAACATTCTGTGGGCGACGAGGCTGGCGTGGCGGCGGGCTCTGGAGGCGCTACCGGCGCGTCCGGCGTTGGTGCTCATCGACGGCAACCTCCGCGCGCCGCTCTTCATCCCGCAAAAGACGTTGGTCGGCGGCGACGCGCGCTGCGCATCGATCGCGGCGGCCTCGGTAGTCGCGAAGGTGACCCGCGATCGATTGATGCTCGAACTCGATCGGCAGCATCCTCAATACGGGTTCGCGAGGCATAAGGGCTACGCGACGGCGGATCATCTCGACGCGCTGCGCCGGTGGGGTCCGTCTCCGGTCCACCGCCAGGTGTTCCTCCCCGCCGATCTCCTGCAGGTGCAACTACCGCTGAACGGCTGAGAGTCTCCCGCACGGCCGGGCTGTGACGGACGATACATCCACTTGGAATGGCCGCGCCAACGCGTCGAGTCCTTGGTGCAAGTGGTGAGACTGCAGCCGCAGCCTGGCTGGAGACCCGCGGCTACAAGATCATCGCCCGCAACGTCAGGACGCGGTACGGCGAGATTGATCTGGTCTTACGGCGTGGCGCGCTCGTCGTCTTCGTTGAGGTCAAGAGCCGCACCAGCGACCGCTTCGGGCATCCGGCCGATGCGATCGTGTGGCGCAAGCGCCGGCGGCTAGTCCAGTTGGCCGAAATGTGCCTGCAGCGGCTGGGGCTGGAACACTGCGCCGTGCGGTTCGATGTGATCGCCGTTCACCTGAGCACCGACGGCCGGGTGAGGGAGGTGGAGCACATTCCCGACGCATTCAGCGCCGATCCCTAACGCAGCACCGCCTCGCGGTGCGCGGGGTCCAGCGCGCCGGCCAGTCGCTGCGCGGCGTCCGTGCCTTGCCGGATGCAATCAGGGATGCCGACGCCGCGGTAGCCGGCGCCCGCCACCGCGATGCCGGGGAGCGATCGCAGGCCCGCCTCGATCGCCTCGAGCCGGTCGAGATGCCCCGGCAGATACTGCGGCATGGCCTGCGGCCAGCGCGCGATGTGGGTGAACACCGGGGTCGCGTCGATCCCCATGAGGCGCGCGAGGTCCGCTTGGGCGGCCGCAGCCAGACGCGCGTCGTCCTCAGCCACGATCGCATCGCGGCCGGCGCTGCCCAGATAACATCTCAGCAGGGCCAGACCGCTGGGGGCTCGGTCCGGCCACTTGGACGAGACCCAGGTACATGCGGTGATCTGCATCGGCTCGCGGCGCGCGACGACGAAGCCGTGACCCTTGAGCGGGTGCGCGATCTCCCCGCGCCTGTAGGCCAGCGTCACCGCTGCGGTCGACGCGTACGGGATAGTGCGAAGCAGGGCGGCCACGCTCGGGGCCAGCGGTTCGAGGAGATCGGCGGTGTTGAAGGCCGGCGCGGCCAGGAGCACGCCGTCTGCGTCGAGCGTCCGACCATCGCCCAGGTGCACCGTGTATGGCGCTGCGGTTGTGGCGCGGTCGATGCGAACCACCGGCTGCCCCGTCACGACCTCCGTGCCTGTGAGTGCCTTCTGCAGCGCGTCGATCATGCCGCCCAGGCCGCCGGCGAGCCCGAGGAACATCGGGCGCCCGCCGCTGCCGGCCTTTGGCGCGCGGCGCCGCTGCGTCACCGCGGCCAGGATCAGGCTGCGATGGTCTGTTTCCCATTGCTGCAGTTGAGGAAACGTGGCGCGGAGGCTGAGCGCATCGGCATCACCGGCGTAGATGCCGGCCAGCAGCGGTCCGACGAGGCGGTCGACGGCGGCGCGACCAAGCCTCCGGGCGATGAATGATCCGACGGTCTCGTCGCCGTCCGGCGCGCGTCTCGGCAGCACGAGATCCCAGGCCATTCGCGCTTTGGCCGCCGGCGACAGCAGGCTCGTGCGAACCATAGGCCACACTTGCGTCGGGATGCCGAGCGCCAGACCCGGAGGGAGAGGGTGGAGCCGGCCTCGCGCGGCGACGTAGACGGTACGGCCGGGGAGCGTGCCGATCAGTCGATCATTCAGTCCAAGCGCGCGGCAGAGTTCCACCGCCGCGGGCTTGGAGGCCAGGAATGAGTCTGGCCCGGTTTCGACGACGCAATCCTGGATGCGTTCGGTCCGCACCTTGCCTCCAAGGCGTGCGTCGCGCTCCACCAGGGTGCAGGCCAGCGGGAGATCGTGTGGCGTGGGACGCGCCATCAGGGCGTAGGCGGCGGCCAGACCCGTGATGCCGCCCCCGACGATGACGACGTGGGCGGGCCGACTCACGACGCGGAGTGCGCCGGTGAGGTGCGGCGCTCGGCGGCCTCGTGGACCGCGTCGACGACCCGGCGCAGGTGATCGACGGGGGTCGCGGGGAGGACGCCGTGACCCAGGTTGAAGATGTGCCCCGGCCGGCCGTTGGCCTCGGCGAGCACGTCCCGGGTCGCGGCTTCGACGACCTCAGGTGGCGCCAGAAGGACCGCGGGATCGAGATTCCCCTGGATGCTGCGACCCCCGATCTGCGCCCACGCCTCCCCAAGCCGTACGCGCCAGTCGACACCGATGACATCACCACCCGCGGACGCCATCAGTCGAAGCAATCCCGCCGTCCCCGTGCCGAAGTGGATCGTCGGGACCCCGGCGATCTTCAGCCCGTCGAATAGACGCCGCACGTAGGGCAGCACCGACGTCTCGTAGTCTCGCGGGGCGAGCGCGCCGACCCACGAGTCGAAGACCTGTACGACCTGCGCGCCGGCGGCGATCTGCGCCCGTAGGTATGCCAGCGTCGCGTCGGTGAGCGTATCCATCAGTCGCGCCCACAGATGCGGCGCTCCGAGCAACATTCGTCTGGTCTCAGGCACGTCCCGCGAGCCCCTCCCCTCGATGAGGTAGCTCCCGAGGGTGAAGGGTCCGGCCGCAAAACCAATCAGCGGAACCGGCGCGGCCCGGCGGATCAGTCGAATGGCCTCGAGGACGAACGGGACGTCTCGCTCGGGTTCGAAGGGGCGCAGCCGGTTGATGTCTGCCTCCGTGCGCAGCGGGGCGTGGATCACCGGGCCGACGCCTTCCACGATCTCGAACTCGACCCCCAAACCCAGCAGCGGCAGCGTAATGTCCGAGAAGAGGATGGCCGCGTCGACACCGAGTTGCTCGACGGGGTGCAGCGTGACCTGGGCGCACAGCTCCGGCACGCGGCAGAGGTCGAGCAGCGCGTAGCGCTGTCGCAACGCGCGGTATTCCGGCTGGTAGCGGCCCGCCTGGCGCATGAACCAGACCGGTGTGCGGTCCACCGGTTCGCCGCGGCAGGCGCGCAGCAACCGGTCGTTCACGGAGCGACCCTCGCCGTCACGGGCATGCCGAGCAGCCCGAGCACCTCGGGGAGCGGACGGTGAATCCCCACCAGGATCGGCGTATCACGCACCGTGTACTTCCGGCCTTCAGTGGCGCGCAACGCCTGGACCAGATCCTGGAACGCCGTCAGGTCATCGGTCTCGTACGCGACGATGAACTCCTGATCGTCCACGCCAAACGAGTACGCCAGCAACTGCTGCACCATGGGATACTGGTGTCCGATGCGAATGTGCTCGTTCATCATGCGCTGGCGGTCGTCGCGCGTGCTCAGATACCAGTCGGTCGACTTGACGAAGGGATAGACGATCAGATAGGCGGCCCGCGTGCCGCTGAACATCGCCTGTTCCTGTACGGTGGGAGTCTTGACGTACTGGGAGTGGCGCACCAGCCCGAGCATCGAGTATGAGACGCTCAGATACCGGCCCAGACCCGCCTGCAGCAGACTTGCCGTGGTCTCTTCCATCGCCTGAACCGACGGGCCCAGCCGCCACAACAACACATCGACATCCGCGCGCAGACCCACCATCGAGTAGGTGAACGTGCGTACCCGCTCGGCGGCGGTGTCGGCCGCGCCGATGAATGTCGCGCCGTCGCGCTGCCGCACGTCATCGGAGAGCCGGCGCCAGGACGGGTCGAGTTTCAACGCCAGCACGTGGACAACGTTCCACGGCTCGGTCATGCTCGTTCCTCCCGCAGCCACTGCGCCGCGTCGGCCGCCGCGTACGTGATCACGATATCCGCGCCAGCGCGGCGGATCGCGCTCAGGATCTCCATGACGGCGCGGCGCTCCTCGAGCCAGCCCTGGGCGACCGCGGCCTTCACCATGGCGTATTCACCGCTGACCCAATAGGCCGCGAGGGGCAGCGTCGTGGCTTCACGGGCGGCGCGGATGACGTCGAGATACGTCAGCGCCGGTTTGACCATGACGATGTCTGCGCCTTGCTCGGCGTCGAGCGCGATCTCGCGCAGCGCCTCCCGCACGTTTGGTGGATCCATCTGGTACGAGCGCCGGTCGCCAAACTGCGGGGCCGACCCGGATGCGTCGCGGAAGGGTCCGTAGAATCCCGATGCGTACTTGGCGGCATAGGCCATGATCGCGACGTCGGCAAGACCGGCGTCGTCCAGACTGCCGCGGATCGCGCCGACCTGCCCATCCATCATCGCGCTGGGCGCGACGACGTCGGCCCCGGCCGCTGCGTGCGAGACCGCGGTGCGCGCCAGGAGGTCCAGCGTGGCGTCGTTGTCAATCTCGTGACCGCGCGCGACCCCGCAGTGACCGTGATCGGTATAGGCGCACAGACACACGTCGGTCATCACGGCCAGGGTCGGGTGGCTTCGTTTGAGCAGCCGGATGGCGCTTTGCACGATACCGTCATCGGCGTAGGCCTCCCGCGCCTCTGGATCTTTCGTCTCTGGAACGCCGAAGAGCAGGACCGCAAGGATCCCCAGGTCCCGCAGACGTCCGGCCTCGCGGACAAGTTCGTCCGGCGAGAAGCGCATCTGACCCGGCAGCGACTGGATCGGCTCGCGGACACGTTGGCCCGTGCGAACGAATAATGGGGCGACAAAGCGCGAGGGATCGACGCGCGCCTCGCGGGCCAGCGTGCGCAGCGCGCTCGTACGTCGCAGCCGCCGGGGACGCTGGGTCAGGCTAGCGAGCAAGGCGGTTCTTGCCACGATCAGACACCTCCAACAGCGCCTTGATCAATCCGTTAATGGTATATTCCCTCGCGACGACTCCGGGACGCAGCCCGGCTTCCGTGACGGCGCCCGCCGTGACCGGGCCGATGCAGGCGATCGTGACACGCTCGAGCTCCTGCCGCGCCGCGCCGAGAAGACGCACGAGCCCACGAACCGTCGATGGGCTCGTAAACACGACGACGTCGACGCCCTGGGCCTCGAACAACCGTCTGATCCGCGGCCCCGCCCGACGCGGTCCGATCACCGTTCGGTAGGCGGTGACCACCTCGACGGTTGCGCCACGGTGCCGCAGGGCGTCCACCAGCGCCGGTGACGCCGCATCGGTACGAGGGAGCAGGATACGGCGCCGGTTCACGTCCGGCATCTCGACGGCGATGGCCTCGGTCAGATAGCGTGAGGGGATCATGGCCACGCGGATGCGGGCCCGGCGCAGCACGGCCGCGGTTGCGGGGCCAACGGCGGCCCACAACGGACGGGGCGTCGATCTCAAGTTGACACCCAACGCCGCAGCCCGCGCGATGCAGGCGCGGGCGCCATTGACGCTCGTGACAATGACCCAGTCATACCTCTTGAGATCGTGCAGGGCCCGATCCAATCGCCCGCCCGGCGCCGGCGGCTCGACGGCGATCATGGGAACGGCCACGACCCGCGCGCCCAATTTCCGGAGACGGTCGCAGAGCGGGCGGCTCTGCGCGCGCGGTCGCGTGACCAAGACCGATCGTCCGGCCAACGGACGCCGTTGACCCGCGCTCAGCTCGCCACCTCGGTCATCAGGTTTCGTGCACCTCGTTCGATCAGCTGCCGGCCGAGCTGCTCGCCGACCCGCCCGGCATCGCGGACCGCGCCGGTGATGCGGTCACGTATGATGCGCGAGCCGTCGGGATCGAGCACCGCCCCATCGAGCAGGAGCGTCTCGCCGTCACAGACGGCGTGCGCGGCGATCGGGGTGTCGCAGGTGCCTCCCAGCGCGGCCACCATTGCTCGCTCCGCCTCCACGGCGGCGCGCGTCGGAGGGTCATCGAGACCCTTGAGGGCGCGGAGAAGATCACCGGCGTCGGCTCGCGCCTGCAGGGCCATCGCGCCCTGCCCGGCTTCGGGCAACATCACCCGGGGATCGAATCGCTCGGTGACGCGGTCGGTCAGTCCCAGCCGCGCCAGACCCGCGGCAGCCAGCACGATGGCATCGACCCCACCGGCTTCGAGTTTGCGCAGGCGTGTGTCGACGTTGCCGCGCATGCCCTGAATCGACAGATCGGGCCGCGCGGCGAGGAGGAAGGCGCGGCGCCTCGGGCTCTCGGTCCCCACGGCGGCTCCGACCGAGAGCGACCGCAGACCGCGCCCGTCGCGGGAGACCAGCACATCCAAGGGGTCGGCGCGAGGCGGAAACGCCGCGAACACCAGCCCGGCCGTGGGCTCGCCGTGCAGGTCCTTGGCGCTGTGCACAGCCAGGTCCACGCGCCCCTCGGCAAGCGAGACCTCGAGGTCCTTGACGAACACCCCCGACCCGAGCGTGCGGGTCGGCGCGTCGGGATGTCGATCGCCCTGCGTCCGGATCGTCACGATCTCGCAGCGGATGCCGCGTTGCGCGAGCGCGTCGGCCACCGATCCCGTCATGGCGAGCGCGAGCCGGCTCCCGCGCGTCCCGATCCTGATGATCACTGCAGCGCCGCCCGCCGGGCGCCCTCGGGCACAGACCGGTCCCAGGCGCGCAACATCGTGAGGAAGATCTCGTCCATCACGTCGCTCGTCTCGATCAACGTCTTGACCTGCGCTTCGTCGAGCAGACCGCCCCGACCGCGCGGGTCGGTCACCATCTTCAACACGAGGTGGCGGAAGAAACCGAATGCCTCGGCGGCCTCCGCGGGGCTGACGTGCGCCTGGTGGAGTTCTTCACCGTACGCTTTGGCCCGGCCAAGCAGCTCGGTGCGGACAGTTCGCCGCGACGAGGGGTCGGTGACGTAGCGCACGACGGCCTCGAACAACGGCCGTCCATGATCGCGCGCCTTGGTGCGCACATCCTCATCGAGTGTCGAGAACCAGGCCCGTTTCCGCAGGGGTTTGGCGGGGGCTCCGGCCAGGAGTTTGGCGCTTCGGCGCGCGACGAGCTGACCGAGGTCTTCCACGCGGGGGACGTCGCGCTGGATCAAGGCCTCAAGATCGTCGCCCAGGAATCGCCGGTGCCCACCGGGTGTCCTAAATGTTCGCACGCGGCCCGTGTCGGCCCAATGCCGCAGCGTCGCTTCGTCGACGCCCAACAGCGACGCAGCTTCACCCAGCGGCAGCCATCGTCCAGAACGCGTTTTCGTCATAAACGGATGTAGCCCATATTCTATCAAAATCTACGCAATCCTCCAATAACTCCCCAATTCAACATTAGCCCCGTAACCCCCGACCGAGGCGCCGATGAAACGGGTGGGAGAGGTCCCTCGAGATGCTGGCCACGGTACCAAGCGCGACGATCGTCGGCCTTGACGCGATGCCCGTTTCAGTCGAGGCGGACGTCGGATCCGGGTTGCCTTCCTTCTCTATTGTCGGCCTGCCGGATGCGGCGGTCCAGGAGGCGAGGGAGCGCGTCCGTGCCGCTATCCGGAACTCCGGATACGACCTTCCCCCGCGACGGATCGTCGTCAACCTGGCACCTGGGGATCGGCGCAAGGAAGGGCCGGCGTTTGATCTCCCCATTGCGTTAGCCATCCTGATCGCCACCGGACAGTTGCGGCAGGAACCCGCGCGGCACTATCTCGCGGTAGGCGAACTTGCGCTCGATGGTTCGCTCCGGCCCGTACCGGGAGTCTTGGCCATCGCGGAAGTGGCGAAGGCCGGAGATGCGCGGTGCCTGTTCGTGCCCGAAGCCAACGCCGCCGAAGCGGCGGTGATCGACGAGGTGACCGTGTATGCGCTCCCAGCCCTGCGCGCGGCCGTCGAGCATCTTGAAGGGCGGCGACCGCTCACTCGTGCGACCCGCTCGATGCCCGAGGGAGCCCTCGAGGCATCGTCATCGGTCGACCTGGCCGACGTCCGGGGTCAGGCAGTCGCGCGCCGAGCCCTGGAGATCTCGGCCGCCGGCGACCTCAACCTCCTCCTCATCGGTCCGCCCGGCGTGGGTAAGACGATGCTGGCGCACCGGCTGCGGACGGTGTTGCCGCCGCTGTCCCGACAAGAGGCGATCGAGGTGACAAAGATCCACAGCGTCGCGGGCCTGTTGCCGCCCCGCTCCGGGCTGATGTGGTCGCGCCCCTTTCGGGCGCCCCACCACACGGCCAGCGCGTCCTCGATCATTGGCGGCGGATCGCACCCGCGACCGGGCGAAGTGACGCTCGCGCACCACGGCGTGCTCTTCCTCGACGAACTGACGCTGTTTCATCTCGACGTGCTCCAGGTGCTGCGCCAGCCTCTTGAAGATGGCTGTGCGGTCGTCGCGCGCGCCGGCGGCGTCGTGCGTCTCCCCTCGCGGTTCGCACTGGTGGGCGCCATGAACCCCTGTCCGTGCGGATATCGCGGCGATCCGGGGAGGGAGTGCACCTGCACGCCCGGACAGATCCAACGATACTTGGCGCGTGTCTCAGGGCCGCTGCTCGACCGCATCGATCTCCATGTTGAGGTCCCACGGCCTCCAACCGCCGAGGTCCTTGATGGTCACGGGGCTGAGTCATCGCGCATCGTTCGCGAACGGGTCACAGCCGCCCGCGAACGGGCGGCGCGTCGGGCAACCGTGACGGCGCAGGTCGGCGGTCCACCCCGGGGCATCCTGCGGTGGGGGCCGGTCGAAGGCGCCGCGCTGGCGCTGCTCCGCACTGCAGCGGAGCGGCTGCTGCTTGGCGCCCGCGCAACGCACCGCGTGGTGCGCGTCGCGCGGGCGATCGCCGACCTCGACGGGTCTGACCTGGTCATGACGTCGCACGTCGCGGAAGCCCTCCAATATCGGGTCCTTGACCGCCACGCGCCCCTGCCGCCTTGACACGTCGTGCTACCTTATAGGTTGAACTTCGGGACCTCCCCGCCGGGGTCCGCCGGGCCGCCTGGGGACGAGGAAGTGGCGGCCTGGATGGGGTTGACTATGCTGCCCGGCATTGGTCCCCGGACGATTGCGCGCTGGGTCGATCGAACCGGCTCGGCTAC
>JBGQGY010000062.1:0-21162 GCA_041497675.1 bacterium
GATCAGTGCGGGAACGGCCAGAGATCCAGGGAGCGCTTGAACTTCCGAAACAGCATCGCGAGACCGCCGGGCTCCCAGATCAAGAGCACGATCAGCAGCGCGCCAAAGACGATCTCGCGCAACGGCGTCGCGGCTCTTGCGAGCGCCGGCACCATGTGCACAATAACTGGTGTGACAAATCGCAGCCCCTGATTCAATAGGATCACCAGGGCCGCGCCCAGGTGCGGCCCCCAGATGCTCGACAGGCCCCCGAGCACGACCATCGCGATATAGTCGATCGAGAGGCCGATGTTGAAGTGCTCGGCGCTGATGACCTTGTTATAGTGCGCAAACAGGCTGCCGGCGATGCCCGCATAGAACGCCCCCAGCGCGAATGCCAGCAGCTTGTAGTAGAGGAGGTCGACCCCAAGCACCTGGGCCGCATAATCCCGGTCGCGTACCGTCATCAACGCCAGACCGATGCGGCCGCGCACGAGGTTTGCGGCGAAGATCCCGCTCACAAGCCAAATGGGCAGTAAGAGATAATAGAACTGCGTCTCCGTGCGGATCTGAAAGGCCCCGAGTTTGATGGCCGGCACCACGTTGCCGCCCATCCCGCCCGCCGTGTGGATGATTACGTACTCGGTGATGAACTGAAACGCCATCGTGGCGATGGCGAGATACAGGCCCTTGATCCGCAGCGACGGCAGACCGACCACGGCGCCCAACGCAAAGGCGATCATACCGGCGAGCGGCAGCGCCACGACAAAAGGCCAACCGAAGTGGCTCGTCACGTACCATGAAGCGTACGCACCGATCGCCATGAAGGCGGCCTGCCCCAGAGAGATCTGGCCGGCGAACCCGGTGAGCAGCGACATGCCGACGGCACCAATGGCGAAGATCCCGATCGTGTTGAGGAAAAAGAGATACCGGCCGAGGAGCGTTGGGGCGAGGATCAGCCCGACGAGCAACAGGATGAACCCCACCCGATAGAACCGCGTATCGAGCAGCGCCATGTCGGCGGCATAGGTGGTCTTGAAGTCGCCCGCCGGGCGGGTGCTCATGCCGTCGTCCTACAGCCGCTCGATGCGTTCCGTCCCAAACAGCCCGTAGGGTTTGATCAGCAAAACCAGGAGGATGACGACGAAAGGCGTAATCTCCTTGAACCCCTGCAGGGAGACGCCAAAGAGCACCACGTGGGCATCGATGTACCCGCCGACCACCGTCTCGAGGACGCCGATGATAAAACCACCCAGGATGGCGCCGGGGATGCTGTCGAGCCCGCCGAGGATCACCGCCGCCAGCGCCTTGAGTCCCACCTGCGCGAGCGCAAAGTTGACTCCCAGCCACAACCCAATGAGAATGCCGCCGACCGATGCGGCCATCGCCGCAAACGCCCACGCGTAGGCGAAGACGCGGGTGAGGCTGACGCCCAGCGTCGACGCCGTCAGTTGATCGTTCGCCGCGGCCCGCATCGCGATGCCCCACAGCGAGTAGCGGAAGAACAGCGAAAAAGCCGCGAGCAGAATCAGGGCGACCAATGCGCTCCAGATGCCCACCTCGGGGATGGTCAGATCGCCCAACCGCACGATGCCCGCGGGGACGACCGGTGGGAACTGGCGCGTGTCGCCGCCCCACAGACAGACCATCACCCCGCGCACGATGTAGCCGAACGCCAGCGTGACGATGATGACGGACAGCACCGACTGTCCAAGCAGCGGCCGCATGATGGCGCGCTCAACGACAAAACCCAGCGCCGCCGCGGCGGCCAGCGTGCCGACGATCGCCAGGACAAAGGCCATCGCCACCGGCAAATGCAGCGCCCGCGTGACCGCGATGGCCAGGTAACCGCCAAACAGCACCAGTTCGCCGTGCGCTAGGTTGAGGATCTTGGTGGACTTGTAGAGCAGGGCAAACCCGAGCGCGATGAGCGCATAGATCGATCCGACCGCGAGCCCAATCACAAGCCCTTCGATGGCGAACTGCACACTCATCCGGGCACGTCCAAAATGTGCATGACCGGGTGCATCTCCGCGGTGCGACCGTCCTCGTACCGGATCGTGACCGTCGCCTCGAAGTGATCGGCACCGTCGAAGATCGCCTCGATCAGGCCACGATAGCGCTCGTTGATGTGTCCCCGGCGCAGTTTGCGGGTGCGCGTGAGCTCGTCGTCATCAGGGTGGAATTCCTTGTAGAGTGAGACGAAGCGCTTGATCTTCCATTCGGGTTTCAGCCGGCCGTTGGTTTCCAGAACAAGCGCGCGCAGCAGATCCAACACTTCAGGCTTTTGGGACAGGTGTGTGTACGAGGTATAGGAGATGCCCCGATCTTCGGCCCACTTCCCGACGGTCCGCAGGTCGATGTTCAGGATCGTGGCAAGAAACGGCCGGCCGTCGCCGATCACACACGCTTCCTGAATGTAGGGCGTGAACTTCAGCATGTCCTCGACGACGCGCGGCGCCACGCTGATCCCATCGGCCATCCGGATCATGTCCCCCACGCGGTCGAACAGGATGACGTCACCGCTGGGGTCCAGCGTGCCATAGTCGCCGGAATAGAGCCAGCCGTCTCGCAGGCCTGTGGCCGTCGCGTCGGCGTTTCGATAGTAGCCGAGGAAGACCGACGGGCTGCGCTCGATGATCTCGCCGTCGCGCGAGATTTCGACCTCCGTACCGGCGATCGGCGCCCCCATGGTCCAGAAGCGCACCTGCCCGTCACGGTGGACGCACGAGATCCCCGCGATCTCGGTCTGACCGTAGATCTGTTTCAGGTTCAGCCCGATCGCCCGAAAGAACTTGTGGTAATCTGGGCCCAGCGACGCACCGCCGTTCCACGCGACCCGCATCCGCACGAGCCCGATCTTGTCCAGGATCGGGCGGTACACGGTCCAGTAATAGATGAAACGCAAGAGACGCAGCCACGCGGGGACCGGTTTGCCGTGGGCCTCGAGCTCGACGGCCTCCATGCCCACACGCATCGCCCGATCGTACAGCCGTCGGCGCAGTGGTCCGGCGTCGAGGATACGCACGGTGACCGCGGAGTGCAGCCCTTCGTAAATGCGCGCGGGGGCAAAGGTGAAGTGCGGGCCGATCTCACGAAAGTCACGCTGCGCCGTCTCGGGCGCTTCGGGAAAGTTGACGGTAAACCCGATGGATTGGTGCAGGGTAAACGCAAACATCTGCTCGCCGATCCACGCAAAGGGCAGGTACGAGACAAAGTCATCGCCCGGACCGATGTGGGGTTCCACGACGTGGAAGTTTTCGCCCTGGCTCAGCAGGTTGCGGTGCGACAGCATCGCGAGTTTCGGCATCGCGGTGGTCCCCGACGTCTGGCACAGGATGGCCACGTCGTCTGGGCGGCCCTCGGCCACCAGATCCGCAAAGAGCCGGGGCTCGCGGCCGTCGGTCTGGCGCCCCAGCGTCTCCAGGTCGGCAAACGAAATCAGCTTGGGGTGGCGGTACTGCCACATGCCCCGCCAGTCCTCGACGATAACCCGTTCCACCGTGGACAGCCGCTCTTCCATGTCAAGGATCTTATCCGCTTGTTCTTGATCTTCGCAGAAGACGAACCGGGCACCGGCGAAGCTGATCAATTCGGCCAGTTGCTCGGCTAGGCTGTCCTGGTACATGCCGCATGAGATCGCGCCGACGGTCTGCGCGCCCATCGCGACGTAAAACTGCTCGGGACGGTTGTCGCCGATGATCATGATGACGTCGCCCCGGCCCAGACCAAGCGCGTGCAGCCCCAGAGCGGAGGCGCGGGCGTGCTCCAGATACTGCTTCCACGTGATCTGGCGCCAGATGCCGTACTCCTTTTCGCGAAAGGCGACACGGTCGCCAAACCGCTCGGCGTTCTGGATGAGCCGTTTGGGAAACGTGTCGGGCACATCCACCGCGGCCAGAGTCGCGATGATCCGCGGGCGGTCCAGGACGGCCTGCGCGGTCACGCGGTGTGCTCCTCGCCGAGGTACGCTTTGATCACACCGGCGTCACGCTGAATCTCACTGGGCGGCCCTTCGGCGATTTTCTTCCCGTAGTCCATGGCCACCAGCCGGTCGCAGAGGTCCATCACGACGCTCATGTCGTGTTCAATCAGGATCATCGGCAGCCCGCGCACCTCGCGCAGTTCCAGGACGAAACGCGCCATATCCGTCTTCTCATCGGCGCTCATGCCGGCCATCGGCTCATCGAGCAGCAGAAGCCGTGGCTCCATGGCCAGAGCCCGCCCAAGCTCGACCTTTTTTTGGACTCCGTAGGGGAGTTCGGCCACGCGGTGGTTGCGGTACTCTTCCATTTCGAGGAAGTCGATGATCTCTTCCACGCGTGCCCTGTGGCTGAGGAGCTCGCGTTCAGCCGGACCCCAGTACACTCCGCCGGCCAGCAGGCCGCTGCGCATGTGGATGATACGGCCGGACATGATGTTGTTCAGTACGGTCATGCTAGGATACAGCGCGATGTTTTGGAACGCGCGCGCGATACCCAGCCTGGCCCGCGCGTGGGGCGGGAGCCGGGTGATGTCGCGATTCCCAAAGAAGATTCGGCCTGCCTGAGGACGGTAGAAGCCGTTGATACAGTTCAAGACGCTGGTCTTGCCGGCCCCATTTGGTCCGATGATCCCAAGCAATTCCCCGGTGTGGAGGGCGCAGGACAGATCGTCGATCGCGGTGATGCCGGCAAACCGCAGGACGAGCCGCTCCACCGTGAGCACGGCGTCGACCAGAGGGAGGTTGCGCTGCACGCGGATGAAGATACGGCCCGGGGTCGCGCGCTTCCTGCCCTGTCCCCGCCCGGCTGGAGGACCGCAACTCGGACTCCCCGAACTCGCACTCCGATGGACGAGGTCTGGGACCCATCCGAACGATGGTCTCACGAGAGACGCGCCGGGTGGCAAAACCAATGGCTGCGCGAGATCCTCACCGCGGCGGCCCGCGTCTCGCCGGTCGTTCGCGCGCATCTCGCGGCCGCCGGGGTCGAACCCGCCCGCGTGTCCATCGAGACCCTGGCTTCGCTCCCCGTGTTGCGGAAGGACTCGCTGCCGGGCCTGCAACATGACGCGCCCCCGTTTGCCGGGTGGCTTGGCGTGCCGGTGGGGCATCTCGCACGGGTGTTCCGCTCGCCGGGCCCCATCTTCGACCCCGAAGCTCGCCAAGAGGACTATTGGCACTTCGCGCCGGCGCTCTACGCCGCCGGCATCCGGCAGGGTGATCTCACACTTAATACGCTTTCGTACCATTTGACCCCGGCGGGACACATGATGGATGCGGCGCTGAGGGCGATGGGGTGCCCGGTGGTCCCCGCCGGTCCGGGCAACACCGAGACACAGGTGCGCGTGCTCGCCGAACTGCCCATCGCCGCGTACATCGGGACACCCAGTTTTCTCGTCACGCTGCTCGAAGCCGCAGCCCAGACCGGCTCGCCTCACCATCTGCGGGTGGGATTTGTCATTGCCGAGATGCTGTCCGAATCGTTGCGGGGCCGGCTCGACACGGAGTTTGGGGTCCGGGTCAGCCAGGGGTACGGGACGGCCGATCTGGGGTCGATCGGGTTCGAGTGCAGCACGAAGACCGGCATGCACGTCCAGAACGAAGTGATTGTGGAAGTGCTCGATCCGCAGACGGCCACGCCGTGCGGTCCAGGCACCCCCGGGGAGGTCGTGGTCACCGCGCTCAACCCAACATACCCGCTGGTGCGCTTCGGCACGGGCGATCTCGCCGTGTGGGCCGAGGGGCCGTGCGGCTGCGGCCGGACGAGTCCGCGTCTGGCCCGCATCCTCGGCCGCATCGGCGATGCGGTCAAGGTGCGAGGGATGTTCCTGCATCCCGCCGAGGTCGACCTGGTCATCGCCCGCCACCCGGAGGTGGCGCGCTATCAGGTAGTCGTCACGCGCTCGGGGCACAACGATGCGATGGTCGTGCGCGCCGAACTCCGTGCGGGGATCACGGCGCCCACGGACCTGGCCGACCGGATCGCGAACACGCTGGCTGAGATTGTGCGGCTGCGGGGAGAGGTCGAGGTGGTCCCGGCCGGTACGCTCGCCCCCGACGCGAAGAAGATCGTGGACGAGCGTACGTGGACCTGATCGGCGGGCACGATGTGGCTGCCGCTTGCGCCGACCGGAGGGCCCGTGGTAGAGTGGCGATGATTTTTGCGTTGTGCGCACACGCCGGTGTCTTATGTTGATTCCCCAACAGCACGGATTCGATGTCGACAACCGCGGCCACCTGATCGTCGGCGGCATGGACACCGCCGATCTGGCCGCCCGCTTCGGCACGCCCCTGTATCTGATCGATGAAGGCCGCATGCGTGCGAACTGCCGGGCCTACGTCGAGGCGATACGCGTCGCGTACCCGGGGCCGGGCCGTGTGGTGTTTGCCGGCAAAGCCCTCTGCACGATCGCCTCCTGTCAGGTGGCGTTCGAAGAGGGACTCGGGATCGACGTGGTCAGCGCCGGGGAGATCCTGACGGCGCTCCGCGCCGGTGTGCCGCCCGAGGCGCTGTACTTCCACGGCAGCAACAAGACTCCTGACGAGATCGCCTACGCGCTGGACGCCGGGGTCGGCCGGTTCATGGTGGACAACCAGCATGAACTGGCCACGCTCGACCGCATGGCGCGCGAACGGCGGACGAGAGCCGACGTCCTGCTGCGGCTGACGCCTGGCATCGAGCCGCACACGCACAAGGCCATCCAGACCGGCGGGGTCGACTCGAAGTTTGGTTTCGGCATGCTCGGGCCCGCCGCCGAGGCGGCCGTTCAGGCGGCGCTCGCCGCGCCCGGCATCCGGCTGCGGGGTCTGCACTCGCACATCGGCTCGCAGATCTTCGACCTCGATCCCTTCGTGTTGTCGGCCCGCGCGCTCATCTCATTTGCCGCCGAGATGCGCTCGGCCGGCTTCGTCCTGGAGGAACTCAACCTGGGCGGCGGGTTGGGGATCCGCTACCTTGCCGACCAGGATCCACCGGCCCGCGCGGACTATGTGAAGACTATCGGGGGCGCCGCGTCCGAACTGCTCAAAGGTCACAATCTGCCGCTGCCCACATTGATGTTCGAACCCGGCCGCTCGATCGTCGGGGACGCCGGTATCACCCTGTACACCGCGGGCGCCATCAAAACGGTGCCAGGGGTCAGAACATTCGTCTCCGTCGACGGCGGCATGTACGAGAATCCCCGCCCGGCACTCTATCAGGCGCGCTACGAGACGGTCGTAGCGACCCGCGCGGCGGAACGCCCGACCCAGCGCGTGGCGCTGGCCGGACGGTGCTGCGAATCGGGCGACGTGCTGATCTGGGATGCCGACGTGCCGGAGATCCGTGAAGGCGACCTGCTGGCGGTCTTCGCCACCGGAGCCTACACCTATTCCATGGCGAGCAACTACAATCGCTATGCACGCCCGGCCCTGGTGTTTGTCCGTGACGGCAGCGCGCAGGTGGCCGTGGAGCGTGAGACCCTGGACGATCTGGTCCGTCTTGACCGGCCGCTGCGGTCGCCGGTCACGCGGACCGGGGCGACGCGGTGATCCGGTTCGGCGATCCCACCGGGCTCGTCTATCGTCTCATCGCCCTCCTGATCGCCGCGACCATCCACGAGTTCGCGCACGCGTGGATGGCCGATCGACTCGGTGACCCCACACCGCGGCACCAGGGACGGTTGTCGCTGAACCCCATCGTCCATCTGGATCTGGTGGGGTCGCTCCTCCTGCTGCTCTTTGGATTCGGATGGGCCAAACCAGTCCAGGTGAACCCCCGAAACTTTGAGGACCCGCGCAAAGGGATGCTCCTCGTCGCCGCCGCCGGTCCCCTGGCCAACATCACGATGCTGTTTGTCATCGGGCTGCTCCCGCAGTTCGGGGTGATCCCACTCTCCGGCGTGGCGGCGCGTCTGCTGCGAGAAGTCCTGCTTATCAACGCGGTCCTTGCGGTGTTCAACCTCATTCCTGTTCCACCGCTGGACGGCTCCCGTATTCTCGCCGGTTTATTGCCTCCGGCTCAGGCCATCGCGTACGAACGGTTACAGCAGTTTGGTCCGGTGCTGCTGTTGCTGCTGATCATGGTGCCGGGGTTGCTCGGTGGCATCATCAACCCGGCGATCGTGTGGCTCATCACCTCGGCATTGGGAGGTGGGCCGTAGTGGCCGAACCGACGCGCGTGCCGCCACCCGGTAGCGGCGACCAGGGGCCGTTCGTCCGCAGCGTTGGGTACAAGGTCAAGGTCGCGGGATTCGAGGGCCCGCTCGATCTCCTCGTCACGCTCGCGCACCAGGGAAAGATCGACCTGACGAGGATTGAATTGTCCGGTCTGACCGGCGAGTTTCTGGACCGCGTGAAGCAATCGCTCGATCTGAACGAGGCCACCGAGGCGCTGTGGATGCTGGCGGCGCTGGTCGAGATGAAGGCCAAGCTGCTGCTGCCGAAACCCCCGCCGCCCGACGCGCCGCCGCCGATCGAAGACGCGAGCGATCTTCCAGAGAAGCTCGAGGAACGGCTGGCCGAGTACCGCGCCTTCAAAGAGGCCGCCGACGCCCTGCGGGCGCTGGAAGAGGTGCAGCAGAAGATCTTCACCAGGGCCCCGGAGGAGGCGCAGTCCGAGTTACTCCTCGAAGGCGTGACCGTAGACGATCTGTTTCGGGCATTTAAAGAAGTGTTGGAGCGCGCCCGCCGGCAGAAGGCGGCGGAGGTCGCCGAAGAACCGGTGCGCGTCGCCGATCGCATGCGCGCGATCCTCGAGGCGCTGGCACAGTCGCCCAGGGGCGTGGTGTTCGCGGACCTGTTTCGCGAGCGGTCATCGACGGTGTTCATCGTCGTCACATTCCTGGCGCTGCTCGAGCTGATCAAGGATCGCCGGGTGCGGGCGCACCAGGACACGGCGCTCGCGCCGATCCGTCTGATGGCGGCGACGACCTGATGGCGGAAGAGGCGCGCGATCAGGCTCCGGACGATCTCGCCGGCGCGGTCGAGAGCATCCTGTTCGTCGCCGGTGGGCCCGTGCGTCTGGAGTCCCTGGCGACGGTGACGGGCGCCGAGCCCGCCCGGATCCGCGACGCGATCGAAGTGCTCCGCGGCCGCACCACCGGCAGTGGGTTGTTGCTGCAGGCGGTGGCCGGCGGGTATCAACTGGCGACCCGCCCGCAGCACGCAGAGACGGTCAAACAGTTTCTGCAGACCGAGCACGCTGAGAAGTTGACGCGCGGCGCGCTGGAGACGATGGCTATCATCGCGTACCGCCAGCCGATCACGCGGGGGGAGATCGAGCACGTGCGTGGAGTCCGAAGCGACTGGCACATTGAACGGCTGCTCGAGCGGCAGTTGATCCGCGAGGTCGGGCGCCGTCAGACGTTGGGTCGCCCGATCGAGTTCGGGACGACCGAACTGTTCCTCCGGTACTTCGGCTTGGCCGAGCTGTCTGAACTCCCGGCCATGGGCGAGCGCGGCGTCCAGGCGCTGCTCGAGGCCGTCCGGTGATCCACCTGCGGCGGTTGTCGACACCCATCACCATCCTGCTGCTGCTCACCGCCTTCCCGGTCATTCAACCCGGGCTTGCGGCCCAACAGCCCGCCGCTCGACATCCCGCGGTCAGGCGTGAGGTCGGGCCGGTCTCGGCCATCTTGATCGATGTCCGGACGGGTCAGGTGCTCGACGCACGAGACGAGCACAAGCGCATGGCGCCGGCGTCGACGACCAAGATGCTGACCGCCATCTTGGCTATCGAGCGCTTCCCCCTCGACACGCCGGTGACGATCAGCGCCCGCGCCGCCGCGCAGCGCAGCGGATCCGCCATCGGTCTCGAAGCCGGCAGCCAATGGTCGGTCGGCGACCTCCTGCACGCGATGCTGCTCCGGTCGGCCAACGACGCGGCGGTCGCGGTGGCCGAAGCCTACTCCGGTAGTGTTGAGGCGTTCGCCGAGGAGATGAACCGCAAGGCACAACGCATCGGCGCCCGCGACAGCCACTTCGTCAACCCGCACGGGCTCAATGCGCCGGATCATTACAGCACCGCCTATGACCTCGCGCTGATCGCACGCTACGGCCTGCAGCTCCCCGTCTTCGCGTCGCTGGTCCGGCAGCAGACCTGGCGCGAATTCTCGAACACCAACAGGCTCCTGGTGAAGTATGAAGGCGCCGACGGTGTGAAGACGGGATGGACGGCCGCCGCCGGACACTGCCTGGTGGCGTCGGCCACGCGCGACGGCTGGCAATTACTCGCGGTGGTGCTCAACAGCCGCACGATGTACCGCGACGTCGGGCAACTGCTCGATCATGGGTTCGAGGCGTTTGCCCCGGTGAAACTGGCCGGTCGCGGCGATCCGTTGGTCACCCTCAATACGGACCGCTGGCGGAGCAACGTGGTCGGCGTCGTGCCGAGTGATGTGGTGGCCGTCGTGCGGCGCGGCGCCGCGGTCAGCTCGCAAATCCGCCTGCGGTCCGACCTCCGACCGCCGGTCGCCCCCGGCGCACCGGTCGGTGAGGTCATCTTCTTTGCCGGGCAGGCGGTGGTGGCGCGGTCGGCGCTCATCGCCGCGGCGCCCAAGATCCGCTAGACCCTCTCGAGTCTTCGTGAAGATTGAACGCGAGCGGTGGGAGGAACGCTACCGGTCCGGCGTTCGACCACACGATGGGATGCCGTCGAGCCTGCTGCGACGGTGGTTGCCGCGCCTGCCTCGGGGCCGCGCCTTGGACGTGGCGACTGGGCTCGGGCGCAACGCGCTGTGTCTGGCCAAAGCGGGGTACACGGTCGACGCGATCGACGTGTCGCCAACCGGTCTGCGGATCGCCGAGACGCGCGCCAGGCGCCGCCGCCTGCGCGTGCGATGGATCGAAGCGGATCTCGACACCTACCGGTTGCCGCGCGCACGGTATGCCGTGGTCGTCAACGCGTTTTTTCTCAAACCCGGTCTCTGGCGCGCGCTCAAGGCGTCGGTGCGCCCCGGCGGCGTCCTGATCTTCGAAACACATCTCGAGAGCGCCACCCCCGACGGCGGTCCCTCGCGGACTTCGCGCCTCCGCCGGGGGGAGCTGAGGAGGCAATTCGTGAACTGGGACGTGCTCGACCTCGAGGAGGGAGTCTTCCACGAGGGAGGCCGCACGTGGTTGATCGGCAGGATCGTGGCTCGCCGGCCGCGCTGATTGCGGCCGTCATCACCGCACTGCTGCTGGCGGGGGCGGTGTGGCCCGCATCCGGCGCCCCGGCATTTCCCGTTACCGTCCGCGACGCCGCCGGCAGGGACATCCTCATCCCGACCCTGCCGCGCCGTATCGTTTCACTGACGCCGAGCGTCACCGAGATCTTGTTCGCGTTGGACCTCGAGGGTGAACTCGTCGGGGTCAGCGATGCCGACGATTACCCGCCGGGCCGGATCACCCTCAAACCCCGCGTCGGTGGGGTCGTGATCAACATCGAGCGGGTGGTGGCGCTGCGCCCGGATCTCGTCATCGGCATGCTGAGCCTGCAGCGCGACCAACTCGCGCGGCTCGAAGCCGCGCGGCTCCGAGTGCTCGCCGTCGACGCGGCGTCTGCGGACGACACGCTGGCCCAGATCCGCCTGTTGGGACGCGCCACCGGCCGCGTACGGCAGTCCGAGGCGGTCGCCAGTCGGCTTGTGCACGACCTCGCCGCGGCCCGCCCGACCGTGAGACGTTCTGTGTACATCGAGGTCTGGAGCGAACCGCCGATCGCCGCGGCGGCCGGCACGCTTGTTGATGATCTGGTCGCGCGCGCGGGTGGGGTCAATGTCTTCGCGGATCTTCGGGGCTATCCTCAAGTGTCCGCCGAAGCCGTCGTCGCCCGAGATCCCCAAGTCATCTTCTTGCTCTACCCGCAGAGCGCGGGGTTTTCTCAACGCCCCGCGTGGCAGACCATCGACGCCGTCCGCGCCCGCCGGGTTCAGTCGTTGCCGGCCTCGCTGGTCTCCCGGCCGGGTCCACGCATCGGGCAGGGTCTGGCGCTGATCTCGCGCGCGCTGCAGGGATCCCGTTGAATGTCCGCTGATCCCAGCATCACGCTTGAGGGCCTGACCTGTCAGTTCGGCGCCATCCGGGCATTAGACGGGATCACCCTGTCGATCGGCGCGGCGACCCTGCACGGGCTGGTGGGTCCCAACGGTTCGGGCAAGACGACGCTGTTGCGGGCCATCGCGGGTGTGGTCCCGCCGGCCGCGGGTCGGGTGCTGGTGGAGGGACTGCAGCCGCACCTGGCGGCGGCGCCCGTGCTGGCGCGCCGGATGGCGGTGTTGCCACAGCACCCTGTCGCGCCGCTCGGCGTCACGGTGAGAGAAGCGGTGAGCTGGGGGCGGATCCCGCACCTCCGCCGGCTGGCCGCGGCGGGACCCGACGATCTACGCGCCATCGACCGCGCCTTGGAGGCCACGGGCGTACGGGACCTCGACGGGCGATCGGTGGAGACCCTGAGCGGCGGTGAGCGCCAGCGGGCCCTCATCGCGCGCGCGCTGGCGCAGGAGCCCCGCATCCTGCTCCTCGACGAACCCACCGCACACCTGGATGTGGTCCATCAGGTCGAGGTGATGGCGGTGCTCCGGCGTCTCGCCCATGACGGTCTGACCGTCGTCGTGGCGCTCCACGATCTGCGGCTGGCGGCCGACTATTGCGACCTGGTCACGCTGCTGGCCCGCGGGCGGCTGCTCGCGTCCGGGGCAGCTACAGACGTCCTGACGGCCAATCTGGTCCGCGAGGCCTACGGGGACGCCGCGGTGAGCCGAGGGTCATAGGAAGCGCGTGGCACGACCGGCGAAGTAGGGAGGACGCGCGGGGGTCGTCTATGGTCCAGCGAAAACCCGTGGTAGCAATCGACGGGCCGATGGGAGCCGGAAAATCTACCGTTGCCAAGGCGCTGGCTCAGCGGCTGGGATTTGGCTACGTCGACACCGGCGCCATGTATCGATCGGTCGCGCTGATGTGCGCGAGACGGGGCATGGATATGTACGACGCCGACGCCGTGACCCGGTTGGCGCAGACCCTGCTGATTGAATTCCGGCCGGGGCCGTCCGGGGATCGGGTCATCGTCAACGGTGAGGACGTGACCGAAGCCATCAGAGAACCGAGCGTCAGCGATGGCGCGTCGATCATCAGTACCATCCCGCGCGTACGCGAGGCACTGGTCGCCCGGCAGCGGGAGTTGGGACGAGAGGGGGGGGTGGTGATGGAAGGTCGTGACATCGGGACCGTCGTGTTTCCAGACGCCGAGGTCAAGGTTTTCCTCAACGCGTCCCCGGAGGCGCGCGCCCGTCGACGCTACGATGAACTGCGGGCTCGGGGCGCGCAGGTGACACTGGAGGAGATCATGCGGGCCCAGGCCGAGCGCGATCAGCGTGACGCCACGCGAGCGCAGTCACCCATGCGGCCCGCCACCGACGCCGTGGTAATCGACTCAACGGTGTTGAACGTGGACCAGGTCGTCGACGAGCTCGTCCGTCTCGTCCGGGAGCGCACGGGTGTGGTATAGGTTCTGGAGGGGTCTGCTGTGGATCGCCTTCCGGCTGGGGTTTTGGCTCCGCGTGGACGGCCGCGAGCACGAACCGGCCCACGGCGCCGTGCTGGCGATCTGCAACCACGTCAGCGCCGTCGATCCGCCGATCGCCGGATGCGCGCTGCGCCGGCAGGCCAGGTACATGGCCAAACACGAACTCCTCGACACCCCGGTCCTCGGCTGGCTGCTGTGGTCCATCGGCGTCTATCCGGTGCGGAGAGGAGAGCCGGATCGGCGGGCCATCCGCACGACCATCGACTGCCTCACCCGTGGAGATCTGGTCGTGATGTTCCCCGAAGGCACGCGGAGCCCTGACGGGCGCCTGATGACGGCCGAGCACGGCGCGGCCCTGGTGGCGCTTCGGGTAGGCGTGCCGGTGCTGCCAATGGCGGTCATTGGCTCGCAGCACGCGATGCCGAAGGGCGCGAAGTTCCCGCGGCGGGCGCAGGTCACCGTCCGGATCGGACCGGTGCTCATGGTGCCGAAGGTCGAAGGGCGCATCGATCGCGCGACGCTCGAAGCCTGGGGTGCGCGGTTCATGGCGGCGATCGCCGCGCTGCTGCCTGCGGATCAACAGCCGGTGCCGGCGGCGGACTCTACGGGACTTCCTCTTCCCAGCGGTACATCGTGACTCTCAACGGGTAACGGTACAGGTTGGGCGCCACACCGTCGTACACGATATCCACTTCGGCCAGCACCGCGCGGTTCTGCATCACGGTGTAGGTGCTGTCGGGGTTGTAGCGGCGCAGCTCGCCGGTGGAGCGGATGCGCCAGCGGCGCGCCGATGGGGTGCCGGCGCAGTTCAACAGACAGGTCAGCGAGGTCGCAAACCAACGGGTCTGATCGACGGTCACCGGGTAGTTGGTGTACGCGATCGGTCCCGCATCCTTGTTGTTCTTCAGCAGATAGATCTGGTGCTCGACGCCGGCCTGGGCCAGATAGAGCGCAATCGCATCCTGCCGGGTGAGTTGGCCCATCTGCAACTCGGCGATGACCTGCTGCGTGATCCCGGCGACGAGCAACGCCAGGATCAGCGCGACAACCAGCGCCATGACGAGCGCGACGCCGCGCTCGTCGTTATGGAGCCTGCCGGTACGCGCGCGACGTGAGCACAATGTCGGCGACCCCTCCCGTAGGATCCATCACCACGAGCGTGATCTCGACCGACCGCACCGCGGCGGCCGGCGCGCAGGCGACGCTCGTTCCAACCGCGTTGTAACACTGAACAGCCATTGAACGGAAGGAACCGGCCAAGGATTCAAGGACGTCAACGCGTGCACCGTTTTCCTCAGCGCCGACAACAGTTATAGGTTCGGGATCGACGCGCAGCCGGATGATCACCGTCCGGTGGCGATGCGTCTGGGATACCGCCAGACCATCCACCAGACCGTAGTGCAAACCCGACGCCGCGCCCGCGTGGGTCCCGGTGACCATCCAGGCAGGCTCCGCCGCACCCACCGCCCAATATTTCGCGCTGAGCGTCGTGCCCACCAGCATCGATCGGCCATAGTAGTCCGCACCGGGAGTGAGTGTGTTCCCGGTGCCGGTCTGCACGACGACGCTGCCCGCATCGCTCCACGACGTCACATACTTGATGCGCAGCCGATCGTTGGTAGCCTCGGCGGGCGTCACGACGTAGCCGAGCCCCACGTCACTGCGCCGTGCGCTCATGCCGACCTGGTGGCGGTTGTTATTGACCGCGGGCGAATCGCTTCGAAATCCCCAGAAGATTTCGACGTTGCCGTGGGTGAGCGGCTTGCTCAATTCCCGATAGCAGGACGCGGTGGTGGCCGTGAACAGGAATCCGTCGATCGAGGTCGCGTAGGTGCCGCTGCAGGCATCGCGCCGCGTCCAGCCCGCGAGCGTCGAGCCGTCCTCGTAGTCCAGAAAGACGTAGTCGCCGTTGGCCGGCGGCGTACCGGCCGAGAGGTCTCCGTAGTGCACGTAGTAGTTGTTGTTCGAACCCCCGGCCGCGATCGGCGCCCGGACGGCAAACCACAGCCGCGTCGTGGTCGTGTTCCATGCCGTTAGAACGTCCTTCACCCGGTCGAGGTCGATCCATGCGCTCCCGTTCCAATACCGGATGCGGACGTCATCACCCGTAGGCAGGCTCTTGGCCGCCGTCACCAGCGCGGCGTGGTCAAATGTCAGCAACACAGAATACCCGACGGGGATCGCATTCGCCCCCGCGCTGACCGTGATTCGTCGGCGATAGGCGAAGTCGGCTGCCACCCTGTACTGCAGATCCCCGGCGACGTTCACCTGGTATTCAACCGTCCGCAGTGCCCCTGTGCCGTCGCCCTGCGCCTGCGTGAAGCGCAGCAGGGTTGGGCTGATGATTGCGAGCGACTGCGCGGCGCGCAAATCTCTGACCATCTTATCCAGCGCGCGGCGACCATTCTGCAGCATGTCGACATGGTGATCGACCAGTGACCAGGACTGGCGACCGATCTCCAGCAGCGGCACGAGGGTACCGAGGACCAGCACGAGCAGCGATGAGACCACCAGCAGTTCGATCATGGACGTGCCGCGCTCGGCGCGGCGGCGGGTCGGCCGGCGACGCCGGCACCGCACCCTGACCCGAGAGGCGCAGACCGGTCTACGGCCGCGACGTGACTTTGGCATCGAACCGCATCTGGTTTTCGGCGGCGTCACACGCGCCGTTGGCGTTGCCGTCCTGGCAGGCGGTGAGGGCCATGGTCTTGAGCACCCCAACGCCGGTCGTCCCGCTGGACAGTTCCGTCGCGATGGTCCACTCGAGCCGACAGGTCGGCAGGTCGGAACAGGTTTCGGCGCCAGAACCCACGCTGTTGATGTCGGCGCGCAGGCGGTTGGTGAGTTCTTCGAGCTTGCGAACCCCGGCCGCACCTAATCGCAGGTCCGCGTCAGACACTTGCGTGGGACCAAGCGAGCCGGGCAGCAGGACGAGCAAGGGGACTACAGCCACACCGATGATGGCCATGGCCACGAGGACTTCGACCAACGTGAAGCCGTGCTCGACACGCCTCATGGACCCGTCACCGTCACGCGTCCGGTGGCCGCGATCACCTGCACGACGGCCGTGGAGCCACCCGATGTCAGCGTCACGCTTCCGCCGACGACCGCCGTCCCATCCGATCTGAACTGAAACTGCAGCTGCCCAGACACCGAGACCCCCGGATCAAAGGTCCTCGGGAAGTCGGGTTCCGCCGGCCCCCCCGATGCGTGCACCGAATATTGCGTGTAGGGCGCCGTGGTCGGGGACATCTCCAGCAGATACTCCACGTGTCTGGCGATGGCCAGCCGCTGGGCCAGCCTGAGATCGGCGGCCAGCTGACGCGCCGGCACCCGCACCACGATCGTCGTGGGCACGACGACACGCGGGAACGCCATCAGCGCCAGGACGAACAATATCGCGCTGACCGCCAGCACTTCGGCGAATCCGAACCCCCGTTGACCGCGGCTCATGCGAGCCCGCGCCTGACGCCGGCGCTACCCGGTCTGGCCGGCGTTAGTGCCCCACACCGGTATCGTGGTTCACACCGCCCGCGCTCATCTGCACGCGGCAGATCGCCGCGCTGTATGTGTTCACGTATGGCGTGGCTATCCCGTTGCGCGGGTCCGTCGGCGTCCCATCCGGAAAATACGTGGTGTTCCCCAGGAATGCCGTGAACGCGGCCGCGTCTGCCGGACAGCCGTTGTTCCGATATTGGTACAGCGCCAGCGCCGAGTTGATCGCGCGGACGTTGGCCATGTCCGCCGTACGGCGCGCATCTTGCTCCGCTCCAAAATAGTTCGGCAGGGCCACCGCGACGAGCACTCCAAGGATGAGGATCACCGCCAGCACTTCGACGAAGGTGTATCCATTTTCTGTTCCGTGCTTCCCGTCCATCTTCTAGCACCTCCCCGTATTAGCTCTTGTACGCGCACTGCTTATCTCGTCAGCGTTCTCGCGAGCCCAAAGATCGGTAGATAGAGCGCCAGCAGCACGCCCGCTACCAGCGCACCCAGCACCAGCGTCAGCGCCGGCTCGGCAAGTGTCACGAGCCGCTTAATCGCGTGGTCGACGTCCCGGTCGAGCAGGTCCGCCGCGCGTTGCAACATGGTATCGAGCCGTCCCGACTCTTCACCCAGGGCCACCATCCGCGGTACAAGCGGTGGGAACAGACTCAATGAACGCATGACCTCGCTCAACCGTCGGCCCCGGCTGACGCCGTCCCGCAGGTGTCCAACCGCTTCGTGGAGCCTCGGGTCGGCGAGCGCCTCGGTGGTCACGTTCAACGCGACCAGCACCGGCACACCGCTCGTGTACATGGCCCCAAACGTACGGACGAACCGGCTGACCTGGACAAAGCGTGCGACCGCGCCCACCCTGGGAATGCGCCGCAACAGCCCCGCCGCTGTCTGGCGCACCACCTGCCACACGCGCGCCCGCCCGGCGCCCCAGACGGCAACGCCGGTGACGACGGCTCCCGGCAGCCAGAAGCGCCTGACCAGGTGGCTGATCTGGACCAGGATCTGCGTCGGCAGCGGCAACGCGGCGCCGGCGGATCGGTAGACGCGCTCGAATGCCGGGACGACGAACACCACGAAGAGCCCGACCACGACCACCGACAGCGTGACCACGATGGCCGGGTAGACGAGCATAGACCGTACTTTCTGGTTGAGGGCGACTTCGCGCTCGAGATAGTCGTTCAGCCGCCGGAGCGCCTGGTCGAGCGACCCGGCTACCTCGCCGCTCCGCACGATCCCCAGATACAGGGGTGAGAAAATCGCGGGGTGGCGCGCCATGGCGCCCGACAGGCTGTGTCCCGACTGGATGGCGTCTTCCAGATCGCCAATGACGGCCCGCATTCGCGGGTGCTCCGTCTGCTCGCGCAGCACCTCGAGACCGCGCAGCAGCGGCACCCCGGCCTCCGTGAGGCCCGTGAGATGAAAGGTGAAATCTTCCACCGCTTCGAGTTCGACGCCGCTGCTGACCCAGGACCGGAGGAGACGGGGCCGTTGGGCTGCGAGCGAGGTGACAAACAGGCCGCGCTCGCGCAGCCGCGACCGGGCCCGGCTATCATCCTCGGCCTCGATGACACCGCGCACGGGCAGACCGCCGCCGTCCCGTCCCTTGAACTCGAACACCCGCATCATGCGACGCGCCTCAGTCAAGCCCGGCGAACACGACCCGCCGGACCTCGTCCAGACTCGTGGAGCCCTCCACGATCTTGGCGATCGCCGCGTCACGCATCAACTGCATGCCCGCCCGCGCGGCTTCGCCACGGATGGCTCCGGCCGAGCGGCGCTGGAGGATCATCTCGCGGATGCCGTCGGTGATGCGCATGATCTCGAAGACGCCCGTGCGTCCCCGGTAGCCGATGCGGTTGCAGTCGGCGCACCCCTCGGGGACATACAGCGTCACGTCTGCGGACGGATCGAGGTTCATCTCGCGCAATTGCTCGGGGGACGCCCGGACCGGCCGCTTGCACGCCGCACAGAGCGTCCGAATCAGCCGCTGCCCGACAGCGGCCAGCAGGGTCGACGTAATGAGGAAGGGGTCGACGCCCATATCGATCAACCGCACCACCGCGCCCGCGGCATCGTTGGTGTGGAGCGTGCTGAGCAGCAGGTGACCGGTGAGGGCGGCCTGCACCGCGATCTGCGCCGTCTCGGCGTCCCGCACTTCGCCCACCATAACGATGTCCGGATCGTGGCGGATGATCGACCGCAAACCGGCGGCAAAGGACACCGCCATCTTTGAACGCACGGCAATCTGCGTGATACCCGGCAGGTGGTACTCCACCGGGTCCTCAATCGTCATGATGTTGCGTGACGTGTCGTTGATACGGCTGACGCACGAGTAGAGGGTCGTAGTCTTGCCACACCCCGTGGGTCCGGTGACCAGGATCATGCCGTAGGGTCGGCCCATCAGCCGGTCGAGCTCGGCCTCCTGCTCTAACAGGAGGCCGAGACGCTCCAGACCCAGCAGCACGCGGCTCTTGTCCAGGACGCGGATCGTCACCCGTTCGCCAAAGCTCGCGCCCACACTCGCCATGCGGAGATCGTGCTCGCGCCCGCCCGCTTCATAGAGGAGCCGGCCGTCCTGTGGCCGGACGCGCTCTGCGATGTCGAGACCGGCCAATGCCTTGAGACGAGAGGTGACGGCGGCGCCGACGCCGCGCGGCACACGGGTGCGTTCATGCAACAGCCCGTCCAGCCGGTAGCGGACGACGGTGCCGTCGGATTGTGGCTCGATATGGATGTCGGTCGCTCCCTCGCGCACCGCGCCCTTGATGAGCGAGTCGACCAATCGCACCACTGGGGGATCGTGGGGCGAGTCGCTGGCCGATACCGCGGTCAGCTCGTCCTCGATCACGTCCACAGTGCCGGCGGTGTCCACCGTAGCGCCCGCGGCCTCCGCCATGTCGAGGTGCGACACCAGCACCCAGGCGAAGTCCTGTTCGGTCGTAAAGAACGGCCGGATCCGCGCCCGTAGCAGCGCGGCCAGATGATCGATGGCCACGACGTCGGTCGGATCGACCATCGCCACGTGGACCTCGCGGCCGACGCGTGCGAACGGCACCACCCGATGCTCCATGATCACCGCCGGTGGGATGCTCCGCAGCAGCGTCTCATCGATGCGGGAGGTCGCCAGGTTGACATAGGCGGTACCCCGCTGCGTCTGGAGCGCCTCGCCCAGGGCCTGTTTGGTGATGAACCCGCGGCTGCTTAGAATCTGACCGAGACGTTCGCCGGTCTTGGCCTGTTCGGCCATCGCTTCTTCGAGTTGCACCGGGGTGATGAGCTCGCTTTCGATCAGCAGATCGCCAAGCCGCCTTTGTTTGGCGTTGTTCAGATAGGCGGGGTGAGATCCGTCCACCCGCCGCACCGCCGCGCCGGCGGTCACCAGATCTTCGAGCGCGGCCTGAACGGCTTCGAGCGGCACTTCGAGTCGGGTGGCGACGGAGTCTGCGGTGTGCGGCCCGGGTTGGTGGATCTGCAGATAGGCCTGTACCCGTCGACGCAACTGTCCGACGGGGTTGTCCGGCAGGGTCAGGCGGGCACCTGACACGAGGCTATGGTCCTCTGCGACGCTTGCTGGCGGGACCCGCGCGCTGCGACCGCCGGGCTGATGGGTTGCCGGTGCCGTTGGACGTCAACCAGCGGTCGATGTGGTCTTTGTGGAAGCGCCAGACCCGTCCGATTCTCACCGCGGGCAGGCGGCCGCGGTGGATCATCCGATAAATCGTGATGTCGTGGACCCGCAGGTAGCGCGCCACGTCCTTGACGGTCATCATCGTTGCGAGTCGCACGACGCCTGCTCCCATCGCCGTACCGGAATGATCCTGCACAGACTGGTCTACCCAGTCCTACACTGTTCCAGACGCCGGTGTGCCCACGTGAACTCTCTTTAACAGCAGGCAACACACGAAGGAGCCGCGGAATCAGGCAGGCGCGCAGCGGTGGTGAGGAACAGTTAGGGAGGGGGGGCGAGTACAGTCAGGGCGCCGGGCCGCACGGTGTAGGTCGCCGGCAACCGGCCAATGGATTCTCCGTCGGCCTGGATGGCGAGCGGCGTCGCGCTCGTAATGCGCACCTCTCTGGCGCGCGCCTGGCGGACCTTCGGGTGTCCGAGGTGGCGCCCTGAGAAGACTTTGGGCAGGACCATCAAGGCCTCAAACTTGGTGAGCGGCCCCGCGATGACGATATCGAAAATGCCGTCATCGGGCCGCGCGGCCGGCAC
>JBGQGY010000063.1:0-21120 GCA_041497675.1 bacterium
CTGCGTGTACTGATCCTGACTGAGCGGTCGGATCCAGCCGAACAGCTTCTGGCGTGCTTGAGTCAGGACATCATACACATGCGGGAAGTCCATTGGCCCACCTCCGGTATCGTGACTCGTATGTTACAGTACCGTCGTAGTCTCAAGAGAGACGCCGGACCTAGTGTGTATCGTGGACGTAGAGGTGCAGTCATGACGCGGACAATCACCGCGCTGATCCTGCTCGTCATCGGCCTCACCGTGAGCCCGGCGATGGCCGACCTCGGGGGCAACCCATCCGACTCCCTTAACCCCGAGGCGCGCAGCCACTACGACCAGGGGCTCGACCACTTCCGCAAGAAACAGTGGAACCTCGCGATCCAGAGCTACCTGCAGGCGGTTCGCATCGAGCCACGGTTCGTCGAAGCCTGGAATAATCTCGGCTACTGCTACCGCAAGGTCAAGGACAACCAGAAGGCGCTGGACGCCTACAGGCGGGCCATCGATATCAAGCCCGACTTCAAGTTCGCGCATGAGTACATCGGCCGCCTCTACATCGCCATGGGCAACCGCGAAGCGGCGATGCGCCACTACGAGATCCTTCGCCGGCTCGACGCCAAGATGGCGGCGGAATTGCTGCGGGCGATCGAAGCGAATAACGCCGACTACGGGGAAGACTAGCCCGGTCTATCCGACTTCGCGCGCCTCGAGGCGGCCGTTGCGCGCCACGCGCGCGCCCAACAGCGTGAGTTTGCGCTCCAAATCTTCGTAGCCGCGGTCGAGGTTCTCGACCTTGGAAATCTCGGTGTCGCCGTCGGCGGAGAGCGCCGCGATCATCACCGCCGCGCCGCCCCGGATGTCAGGGGCCTCGACCGGCGCGCTGGAGAGACGCGGCACGCCGGTCACGTGGACGCTCTCGCCCTCGACCTTGATGTCGGCCCCCATGCGCCGCAGCTCGTCGGTGTAAGCAAAGCGCGATTCAAAGACGGTCTCGCGAATGGTCGAGGTACCCCGCGCGAGCGACAGCAGCGCGACCATCTGGGGGTGGAGATCGGTAGCAAACCCCGGGTAGGGCGCGGTATCAATATCAACGGCACGCAGCTCACCGGCGGCGCGGACCCGCACACCCTCGGTATCGACGACGACTTCAAGCCCGGCTTCTGCCAGCTTGGTCAATAGCGCGGTGACGTGCTCGGGGATCATCCCCTCGACCAACACGTCCCCCCCCGTGGCGGCTCCCGCCAGGAGGTACGTACCGGCCTCCAACCGGTCGGGGATGATCGCGTACGAGCCGCCGTGCAGCGCCGGGACGCCCTCGATCGTGATGGTGTTGGTTCCGGCGCCCTTGATCTTTGCGCCCATCAGGTTGAGAAACACGGCCGTGTCGACGACTTCGGGCTCGCGCGCGGCGTTCTGCATCACGGTCGTGCCTTTCGCCGTCGTGGCGGCCATCATGAGATTGATCGTGGTCCCGACGCTGTTTCGTGGGACGTAGAATGCCGCCCCGTGCAGCCGCCGCACGGTGGCCTTCATGTAGCCGTGTTCCGTGGCCACCTTCGCCCCGAGCGTCTGGAACCCGCGCATGTGAAAATCCACGGGCCGCGCGCCGATGGAACATCCACCCGGCAGAGGGACCTGCGCCTTACCCATCCGGCCCAGCAGCACACCGGCCATGTAGAACGACGCGCGCATGCTGCGGCAGAGATCGTAGGGGGCGATGTGGCTCTTGACGCCGCGGGCGTCGATGGTCATGCGCCCGGCGGCGATCGTGATCGTCGCGCCGAGCGCTTCGAGAATTTCGATGAGGGTCAGCACGTCCCTACAGTGCGGGACGTTCTCCAGGATGGAGACGTCGGCGGCCAGCGCGGCGGCCGCGATGACCGCGAGCGAGCTATTCTTGCCTCCGGCAACCCGCACGGCTCCCCGCAGCCGGCGGCCGCCCGAAATCACGAGCTTCTCCATCGAGTCCCCCTACAGAGGGTCTGTGCGTTGCTACGACGTGCGGGCGCGCATGTGCGTCTCGACGTAGGCCCGCACCAGTTCCTCCAGCAGCTGGAGGCGGTCGACCTGTCGAATCAGCTTGCGCGCGTCCGCGTGGCTCGTCACGTACGTGGGGTCTCCCGATAGGAGATACCCGACGATCTGATCGACGGCGTCGTACCCTCGCTCTTCCAATGCACGATACACGAGCGTTAGGATCTCCTGGACGCCCATGGCGTCGGCCTCGCCCAGCCGAAACACGCCAGTCCGCTCTCGCTCCTCCACAGCCGTCACCTCCGTTGACCCGCCGACTCCCGAACCGGCAGCCCGGGATCTGGCAGGCAGTGCCGCCAGGCGTTCCCTTTGGTGGGCCCGCCTGGCTTCGATCCAGGAACCGGCGCCTTATGAGGGCGCTGCTCTACCACTTGAGCTACGGGCCCGCTCGACGATTATAACATCTCGGGCACGCGACGGGCCTGCTCGCGCAGCAGGTCTGCATCGTAGAGCACGCGCACCAGGTACAGACCGTGGGCCGGCGCCGCCGGACCGGCATGCTGGTTGTTTCGCGAGGCCAGGATCGAGGCGACGGCATCGGCGGCGAGCGCGCCTCTGCCGACCCGCAGCAGGGTGCCGACGATCATGCGCACCATCTGTCGCAAAAACCGATCGGCGGCAATCGTCACCATGACTATCCCGCGGTCGGACTCGTCGACACGCAGGCTGGTCACGGTGCACAGCGTCGAGGTGGTGGCGGTTCCGGTGACGCGAAACGCCGCGAAGTCCTGATGCCCCTCGAAGCGCGCGGCCGCAGACCGCATCGCGTCGAGATCGAGCCGAGCCGAGACGTGACACGCGTAGCGGCGGAGCAGCGCGGACGGCCGGGACCGGTTCACGATGGCGTATGCGTACACGCGGAGGCGGGCGTCGCGCCGCGCATGAAACGTGGCCGCGGCCTCAGCGACCTCTTTCACGACGATATCGCCCGGCAACAACGCGTTCAGCCCGTCGAGGATCCGGTCCATGGAGAGCGCGGAGACCGTGGACAGATGCGCGGCCTGCCCCAGCGCGTGGACGCCGGCGTCCGTCCGGCCGGCACCCGTGACGCGCGTGGCATCCTGAAACAGCGTCGAGGCCGCCGCCTCGACCGCCCCCTGAACCGAGACCGCCGCCGACTGCCGCTGCCAGCCGGCGTAATTCGTGCCGTCGTATTCGAGCAGCAGCCGCAACCGCCGCACGCCGCCCTACCGGGTCGCGATGCTGAGGGCGAACGCCGCGGCGACCACCAGCAGCGCCACCGCGTCCGCCGCGCGCCAGCGCAGGACGTGCATACGGGTGCGCCCCTCCCCGCCCCGATAGCAGCGCGCTTCCATCGCGAGCGCCAGTTCCTCGGATCGTCGGAATGCCGTCACGAACAGCGGGACAAGCACGGGCACGAACCCCCGCGCGCGGTCGAGCAGCCGGCCCTGCGTGAAGTCGGCGCCGCGTGCCATCTGCGCTTTCATGATGCGCTCGGTTTCCTCGAGCAGCGTGGGGATGAACCGCAGCGCGATGGTCATCATCATCGCCAGCTCGTGACCGGGCACGCCGAATCGGCGCAGGGGTCGCAACAGCCACTCGATCCCGTCGGTCATGGCCACGGGTGAGGTCGTGTAGGTGAGCAAGGATGTCGTCGCCACGAGGAGGAGCAACCGGATGCCGATGAACGCGGCGGTGCGCAGGCCGCCCTCGGTGATCACGACCGGTCCGAGCCGGGCCAGCACCGGTGATGCGTCGCTCGGCGCGAACAGCAGGTTGAGGATGACCGAGAGCGCGAGCAGGACGATGACCGGGCGCAACCCGCGCAGCGCGTACCCGAGAGGGATTCGACCGAGCACCAGACCTGCCGCCACGATCCCCGCGACCGCCGCGAAACCGGCACCGGACCAGACGAAGAACAGACCCACCGACAGACAGGTCACGGCGAGAATCTTGGTCCGCGGGTCGAGCGCGTGTATGGCGGACTCCCGCGCAAGATACTGACCGATCGGAACGTATCTAGTGAGCTCCACGGCCCGCCCCACCGACGAGAGAGTGGATCGCCCGCCGCGCCTCACCGATCGTCAGCATGTCGTCCACCGGCAGGCCGCGCTCCCTCAGGAGCCGCGCAAGACGCGCCGCCTGTGGGAGGGTGAACCCGATCGAATGCAACTCTGCCTCGCGCGCGAACACCTCGCGTGGCGACCCTTGGAGGATGATCCTGCCCTCGTGGAGCACCACTATGCGGCCGGCCAAGCGCGCGACGACGTCCATGTCGTGGCTGATCAACACGATCGTCAGCCCCTGGCGGTGCAGACCCTCAAAGCGCGCCAGCAATTCCTCCCGACCCTGCGGATCCAGCCCCGCCGTGGGCTCGTCCAGCACGAGCACCCGCGGCTGCATGGCGAGGATGCCCGCGATGGCCACGCGGCGCATCTCGCCGCCGGACAGTCCGAACGGCGACCGCTCGCCGAAGCGCGCAGGGTCCAGCCCGACCTGCTTCAACGCCTCATCGACGCGATCGGTCACCACGTCGTCCGGGAGCGCGAGGTTGCGGGGCCCAAAGGCCACATCGCGCCGGACCGTCTCCTCGAAGAGCTGCGCCTCCGGGAATTGAAAGACCAGACCCACACGCTGCCGCGCCCGGCGGCGGTCGGTCTTCGGCGCCCAGAGGTCTTCACCGTTGATGCGCACGGTGCCCGATGTCGGGCGCAGGAGCCCGTTGAAGTGCTGGACCAGCGTCGACTTCCCCGACCCAGTGGGTCCGATGATGGCCAGCAGCTCGCCAGTGCGGACTTCGAGATCGATCCCTCGCAACGCCACGGTCTCCAGCGGCGTTCCGCGCAGGTACGTGTAGCTCAGACGCTCGCACGCGATGGCGGGCTCAGGCACGTCGACCTTTCCCTCGTGCCGCCGTCACGATGGCGTCCGCCAGGGCGTCGATCGTGTACACACCGCTGGGGATGGCCAGCCCATCGTCGCGCAGCCACTGCGCCAGACGCACCACCGGTGGCGGCTCGATCCGGCCGATACTCGACGTGGCGAGTCGATCGAAGACCTGCGCGACCGGACCGTCGAGCGCGATGTGTCCGCCGTCCATGATGACAATCCGGCCCGCGTCGACCAGGTCATCCAACGAATGGGAGATCAACACGACGGTGATGCCGCGGTCGCGATGGAGCGCCCTCACCGTCGCGAGCACCTCGGTGCGCCCTTCAGGGTCGAGCATGGTCGTCGGCTCGTCGAGCACGATGCAGTCCGGCTGCATCGCAAGCACCCCGGCGATGGCAACCCGCTGCTTTTGCCCGCCGGACAGACGGTGTGGCTCGTGGCGACGATAGGCGCCCATCCCCACGGCGTCCAGAGCGCGATCCACGCGCTCGCGAATCACCTCAGACGCCAGCCCCAGATTTTCGGGGCCAAAGGCCACGTCTTCTTCGACAACGGTCGAAATCAGCTGGTTGTCGGGATTCTGGAAGACCATGCCGACACGGCTGCGGATGTCCCACACCCGATCGCGCTCCTGCGTGTCGATGCCGGCGACCCTCACGTGCCCCGACGTCGGCAGCAGCAGGGCGTTGAAGTGCTTGGCGAGCGTCGACTTGCCCGAGCCGTTGCCCCCGGCGATCCCGAGGTACTCACCACGGCCCACCAAAAGCGACAGGCCGTCGATCGCGACGACGGCCTGAGGCGTATTGGGATGATAGACGTACGTGAGGTCCTCGACCTCGAGAAATGGCTCGGGCACGCAGCCGCTACTTCACCAGTTCGACGAGAGCCATCTCCGCGCCGTCCCCGACTCGGGTGCCGGTCTTGATGACACGGGTGTACCCGCCGCGTCCGGGCTGGTACCGGGGCACGACATCCTTGAACAACCGCTGGACGACCCGGCGGTCAATCAGGAGGCGGCGAACCCGCCGGCGCGCATTGAGGTCATTGCGCAGCGCGGTGGAAATGATGCTGTCGGCGATCTTCTTGGTTTCTTTCGCCTTCGCCTCGGTCGTCTTGATTCGGCTGTGCATGATCAACGCGCTCACCAGATCTCGGAACAGCGCGCGCCGCGCGCCGGTGTCACGCCCAAGTTTGCGGGTCTTTGCTCCCAGCATCGCCGTGCCCCCTAGGCCGCGCCCGCCGCGCGTAGGCTTAACCCGTGCGCGGCAAGCTTTTCCTTGACCTCGTCCAGTGACTTGCGGCCGAAGTTCTTAACGGCCGCAACCTCTTCTTCGCTCTTTTTGACCAGATCGCCCACAGTCTGGATCCCGGCCCGCTTCAAGCAGTTGTACGGACGCACCGACAGGTCGAGCTCTTCGATCGGCATGACCATGAGCCGCGCCTTGTCCGGATCCTCCGCCACACTGAACGCCGCGCCCGCGCTGGTCTCGTCGGCGATCCCAGCAAACAGCCGGAAGTGGTCGATGAGCAGCCGCGAGGCTTCCTGCAGGGCCTCTTCTGGGCGCACGGAGCCGTCCGTCCAGATTTCCAGCACCAGGCGGTCGAGGTCGGTGGCGTGCCCGACGCGCGTGTCTTCGACGGTGTAGTTCACCTTTTGCACGGGCGAGAAGATGGAGTCGATCGGTATGACTCCGATCACGTGCTCGCTGCGGCGGTGCCGTTCGGCCGGCACATAGCCTTTGCCGCGCTCGACGACGATCTCCATGGCCAGCCGGGATTCCCTCTTGTCCAGCGTGGCCAGGTGTAGTGTAGGGTTGAGAATCTGCATCTCCGGGTCTTCCTGGATGTCCCCGGCCGTCACGTCCTTTTTACCCTTGATGTCCAGACGCAGCAGTTTCGGCTTGTCCGTATACAACCGCAGCGTCAGTTCCTTCAGGTTCAGGACGATCTGCGTCACGTCTTCCACGACGCCCGGGATCGTCGAAAACTCATGGAGCACGCCGTCGATCTTGACCGACGTGACCGCCGCGCCCGAAATCGATGCGAGCAACATCCGGCGCAGCGAGTTACCCAGCGTGACGCCGAACCCCCTGTCCAAGGGTTCCACGATAAACTTCCCGTAGGTATCGGACAGCTCCGCGTAGTCAACCTTCGGGGTCGGCGTTTCCCATATCGTACCAATGCTCATCGACAGGCTACCTCCTCAGTCCGCGCCCCGCATCCGCACCTGGATGCGCCGCGTCCTCACTTCGTGCCCTCCCGTGACCTACCGGGAGTAGTACTCGACGATGAGCTGTTCCTGCACGGGCACGTCGATCTCTTCGCGTCCCGGCAGGGCCAGCACCCGCGCGGCCATGCGCGCGGGATCGAACTCGATCCACGACGGCGGCCGGCGCCCTGCAGCCGCCGCCTCGGCCAGTTCCTTCATCCGGGGATGCAGGTGCTGCGGATGTGCCGCAGTCACCGTCTGTCCCGGTTTCACCTGGTAGGACGGGACCCCGACACGCTTGCCGTCGATCGCCAGGTGCCCGTGGGCGACCATCTGTCGCGCTTCCTTGCGCGACGACGCCAGGCCCAATCGATAGATGATGTTGTCGAGCCGCATCTCCAGGAGTTGCAGGAGCCGCGTGCCGGTGACGCCTTTCGACCCCTTTGCCCGCTGGAAGTACGTCTTGAACTGCGTCTCGTGCAGGCCGTAGATGCGGCGCAGTTTCTGCTTCTCACGCAGCCGCACGCCGAACTCGCTCAGCTTCCGGCGTGAGACCCCGTGCATGCCCGGGGGTTGAGGACTCTTGTGCACCGGGCACTTCTCCGTATAGCACTTCTCGCCCTTGAGATAGAGCTTCATGCCCTCACGCCGGCAGAGCCGGCAAACCGCATCCGTATACCGCCCCATCCGTTCCTCCTCCGTGCGTTACACGCGGCGCCGCTTTGGCGGCCGGCATCCGTTGTGCGGGACCGGGGTGACGTCCTTGATCAGACTCACCTCGAGCCCCGCCGCCTGCAGCGACCGAATGGCCGCCTCGCGCCCCGCGCCTGGGCCCCGCACCAGGACTTCGACCTGGCGCAGGCCGTGCTCCATGGCCCTGCGAGCGGCGGTTTCGGCCGCGACGCTCGCCGCAAAAGGCGTTCCCTTGCGCGACCCCTTGAACCCGACGGTCCCGGCGCTCGCCCAGGCGATGATGTTCCCCCTCGGATCGCTGATCGAGACCATCGTGTTGTTGAAACTGGAGCGGATGTGGGCCGTGCCCACCGGGATGCTCTTCCGCTCGCGCTTGCGTGCTCTGGATGGTTTGTCCGCCATGCTCCGCTCCTCGTCAGGACGCCGGCTTGGGCGCAGGGGCAGCCGCAGCCGGTCTGGCCGCCGGGGCCGGCGATGCCGCCGCGGGACTGGCCGCGACCCTTCGCTTCACGCCCACGGTCTTTTTCGGCCCCTTGCGCGTACGCGCGTTGGTTCGGGTACGCTGACCGCGCAGGGGCAGGCTCTTCTTGTGCCTGATCCCACGATACGATCCGATCTCGACCAGTCGCCGGATATCCATGGCGACGTCGCGCCGCAGATCGCCCTCGACCTTGTAGTTGCGCTCGATGTAATCGCGCAACCGGCTCACTTCATCCTCAGCCAGGGCGCGTACCCGCGTGTCCGGCTTCACACCGGTCGCGGCCAAGATCTTCCGCGCACCGCTCGGCCCGATCCCGTAGATATACGGGAGCGCGGCTTCGACGCGTTTGTCGCGCGGTAGATCCACTCCAGCGATGCGTGCCATCCGGATCCCCCTATCCCTGCTTCTGTTTGTGCTTCGGGTTCTCGCAAATCACGAGCACCCGCCGCCCGCGCTTAATGATCTTGCACTTCTCGCACATCCGTCGTACCGACGCACGTACTTTCACGACGCCTGGCTCCTCTCCATGAGCTAACGATAGCGGTAGGTGATGCGGCCCCGGGTGGGGTCGTATGGCGACAGTTCAACCTTCACACGGTCCCCCGGCAGGATCCTGATGAAGTGGATGCGCATCTTTCCTGAGATGTGCGCCAGGACTTTGTGCCCCGAGGCCAACGTCACCCGAAACATCGCGTTGGGGAGGACCTCAGCGATCGTCCCTTCCACCTCTATAGCATCCTGCTTGGTCATCCGCCCTCCTGAAACCCGGCCAGTGCCTCGCGCAGCTCTTCGTCACTGACCGAGCCGCCCTCGCGCAGACGGGAGCTAATCGCCCCCGCCGGCCCGTGCACCGTCAGGTGTTTGACATTCTTCTTCTTCGGCCGCGCACCGCCCCGGCGCTGCCCGTTGGCCACCAGGACCATGTCCCGCTCGGCGGCTGCGACCACGACGTAGCGGTCCCCGGCGTCACGCCCGGCCCTGGACGTCACCACCATACCGACCAGTTCCGCCGGCAGGACACGCGGAGCCTCATCCACGGCTCTTCAGTATATGATCCCCGACCCCGTCGAGTCCAGTAAGGATCTGCGGCCCGTCCGGAGTCACGGCAACAGTGTGCTCGGCGTGGGCCGACACCGACCGGTCGCGCGTCCGCACAGTCCAGCCGTCGCCGGCGATGTACACGTCGGCCGAACCCATGTTCACCATAGGCTCGATCGCCAGGGTCATACCGGGCGTCAGACGTGCTCCGGTGTGGCGCCGGCCGAGGTTGGGCACCTGGGGCTCCTCGTGGAGCGCCCGGCCGATCCCGTGTCCCGCGAAATCCCTCACGCAGGAAAACCCCGCGGGCTCCACGACCGATTGGATGGCCCACCCCACGTCGCCCAGCGTGGCCCCCGCTGTGGCCTGGGCGATCCCGGCGGCGAGCGCGCGCCCCGTCACGTCCAGCAGCGCACGCACCCGCGCCGTCACGTCGCCGACCGGCACCGTTTCGGCTACGTCGACGTGAAAGCCGTGCAGGTAGACGCCCAGATCGAGCGACACAATCTCACCGGGCACGAGCACGCGGGGCCCCGGGATCCCGTGCACGACCTCGTCATCGATCGACGTGCAGATGCTCGCCGGATACCCACGATAGTTCTTGAACGACGGCACCGCGCCGTGATCGCGGATGAACGCTTCCGCCACCCGGTCCAGCTCGCCGGTCGTGATCCCGGGAGCCACGGCCTTTGCGATCTCGCGCATCGTCAGCGCCGCCACGCGGCCGGCTGCGCGCATCTGCTCGAGATCCGCGGTCGACTTCAGCGCGACCGTATCCGTCGGCTTCATCGACGCACCTGCGGCGCGATCATCGTCATCAGCGACCGGTAGATATCCTCGACATCGGCTTCAGCGTTCAGCACGGAGAGGAGTCCCCGCTCGCGATAGAAGGCGAGCAGCGGCTCGGTCTTGTCGTGATAGACCTGGAGGCGCCGGCGAATCTTGTCCGGCCGGTCGTCCTCACGATGGTACACTTCGCTGCCGTCCATGTCGCAGACGCCCGGTGTCTTGGGCGGGCTGGAGTCCTCGTTGTAGATGTGGCCCGCGGCCCGGCAGACCATCCGGCCCGACAGCCGCCGGACCAGTGTCCCTTCGGACACCTCGAAGTAGATCAGCCGGTCCAGCTTGCGGTTCAACCCCGCCAGCACGGCTTCCAGCGCCTCGGCCTGTGCGATCGTGCGCGGGAAGCCGTCCAGCACGAACCCCGACTGGACGTCCGGCTGCTGCAATCGCTCGGCAATGATCCCGATCATCACGGCGTCGGGCACCAGATCGCCGGCGCTCACGTAGCGCTCGGCTTCCTTGTCCAGGTCGCTGCCCGCGGCGATCGCGGCGCGCAGCATGTCGCCGGTCGAGATCTGGGGGATGCCTTGCCGTTGCTGCAACAGGCGCGCCTGGGTACCTTTGCCCGCCCCGTTGGGCCCGAGAAATATCAGGTTCACTTCATGAACCCTTCGTAGTGACGCATCAACACATAGGCCTCGAGCTGCTTCATCGTTTCGAGGGCCACGCCCACGACGATCAGCAGGGACGTGCCGGCCAGGTAGAAGGTCAGGACACCGGTTTCTCGGGCCAGGTAGCGGGGCGCCAGCGCGATCGCGGCCAGCGACAGCGCGCCAACCAGGGTCAGCCGCTCGGTGACCCGCGCCAGGTAGTCGCTGGTCGGCCTGCCGGGGCGGATGCCGGGGATGAATCCACCGTACTTCTTGATGTTGTCGGACACGTCGTTGGGGTCGAACGACACCGCCGTGTAGAAGTACGTGAACACGATGATCAGGACAAAGTACAGCAGGTCGCCCAGCGGCCGGCCCGGGAGGACCTCCTGCCCCCACTTTTGCAGCGGCGCCCAGCCGGAGAACTGAGCGATCGTCCCCGGAAACTGCAGGACGGAAATCGCAAAGATGATCGGGATCACGCCGGCCTGAATCAACCGCATGGGCAGGTGCGTCGACTGCCCGCCGTAGACCCGGCGCCCCACCACGCGCTTCGCGTATTGCACCGGAATCTTGCGCACCGCCTGCGTGATGACGACGACGGCGACGATGCTCCCCAGGATAACGACGATATCCAGTAAGAACTGCCAGATGGCGACCTCACCGGCCTGGACCAGCCGCAGCGTCTGCCCGATTTGCGGGATGAGCCGGGCGACGATGCCGCCGAAGATGATCAGCGACACACCGTTCCCCACACCGTATTCGGTCATGATCTCGCCCATCCACATCAACAGCATCGTGCCGGCGACGAGCGTCACGACGATGCTGGCAAGCACGAGCGGCCGCTCATCGGGCACCGCGCCCTGGCTGCGAATCAGGAAGAGCTGACCCCACGCCTGCAGCAGCGCCAGGACCACGGTGAGATACCGCGTGTACATCCCGATCCGCCGCCGGCCGGCCTCGCCCTCTTCCGTGGCCATCTCCTTCAGCCGCGGGAACACCACCTGCAACAGGCTGAAAATGATTGACGCGGTGATATATGGGAAGACGGTCAGCGCGAAGATGGCGAAGTTTGACAGCGCGCCACCCGCGAACAGGTCGAGAAAGTTGAACAGGCTGCCTTGTTGCTTGAAGAGCCGCTCGAGGGCCGCGGCGTTCACCCCCGGTACCGGCAGGTGCGCGCCCAACCGGTACAGCGCCAGCATCATCGCCGTAAAGAGCAGGCGCCGGCGCAGATCGGGGATCCGCAGCGGGTTGGACAGCTGGCGGACTTGCATCATCGAGAGAGCACCTCGGCGCGTCCACCGGCGGCTTCAATCGCGGTCTTCGCGCCGGCGGTAAAGGCGTGGACCCGGACCGTCAGACCGTGCTCCAGCCGACCGGTGGCCAGCACCTTGATCTTGCCGGATCCCACCAGCCCGGCGCCACGCAATGTCGCGGGCGTGACTTCGCTGCCGGCCGGAAACCGGTTCAGATCGACGAGCCGCACTTCCTGGATGGGCGGCTTTGGCTTGCCGCCGTTCATGTTGCTTCCGGCGCCGCGCACGCCGCGACGATAAGGCAGCCGCTTGACGAGTCTGGTCTGGCCACCCTCGAACCCAGGGATCATGCGGATCCCGGTCCGGGCCTTCTGGCCCTTGCGCCCCTTCCCCGCGTAGACGCCGCGGCCGGAACCGAGCCCGCGGCCGATGCGCCTGCGACGTGGATGGGCGCCCTCGGCGGGCCTCAGATTGCTCGTAGACAACCCGGTCTTGCCCACCTTACGCCTTCCTCCCGGCCAACTCCACCGGCCGGCCACGGGTCTTGGCGACCTCTTCGGGCAGCCGAAGCTGGTCAAACCCGTCGAGCGTCGCGCGGGCCACGTTGATCGGGTTCGTGGACCCCAGCGCCTTGGTCAGGATGTCTTTGATGCCCGCCGCTTCCAGCACGGCCCGCACTGCGCCTCCTGCGATGACACCGGTCCCCTGGGACGCCGGGCGCAGCATCACTCTGGCGGCTCCGAACCGACCGATCACTTCGTGCGGGATCGTTGTCCCGACGCGCCGGACGGCCATGAGGACCTTCTTCGCGTCCTCGACGCCCTTCCGGATCGCGTCCGGCACCTCGGCGGCCTTGCCCAGACCGACACCGACATGCCCGTTCTCATCGCCGACGACGACCAGGGCGCTGAAGTTGAATCGCTTGGCGCCTTTGGTCACCTTCGCGACGCGGTTGATGAAGACCGCCTTCTCGACGGTCAGGTTGATTGTCGACGGATCGATACGCTGCGGCACGCTACTCCCCCTGACGAAGTGTCTCCCTTCGAGACGGGTCTCCTCGTGGAGACCTAGAACTGCAGTCCGGCCTTGCGCGCGCTCTCGGCCAGCGCGCGCACGCGGCCGTGGTACAGATAGCCACCGCGGTCAAACACGACGGCGGAGATGCCCTTGACCTTCGCCCGCTGGGCCAAGATCGCGCCCACAGTCGCGGCCGCCTCACCCTTCTTCTTGCCGGCGACCTGTGATCGGATCTCGGGATCCAGCGTCGAGGCCGCGACCAGCGTCGTGCCGGTCGTATCATCGATCACCTGGGCGTAGATCTGCTTCAGACTCCGGAAGACAGACAGCCGCGGCCGAGCCGGCGCGCCGGCGAGCCCGCGCCGCGCGCGGGCGTGCCGCCGCTGGCGTATGGCGTTGCGATCAGGGTGCGTGTGCATCGGTGTCCCCCTGCGCTAGGTCTTGCCGACGGCCCGGCCGGCCTTCCCGGCCTTCAGCCGCAGGCGCTCACCGGCGTACCGGATACCCTTGCCCTTGTAGGGGTCTGGAGGCCGGATCGCGCGCACTGTGGCGGCCGTCTGCCCGACCTTTTCCTTGTCCATTCCGCTGATGACGATGCGGGTGGGCTGCGGGGCCTCGATCTCGACGCCTGCCGGGGCCGCGAGCTCGACCGGGTGAGAAAAACCGACCTGCAGCACAATCTGTTTGCCCTGCTTTACCGCCCGATAGCCCACACCGTGGATCTCCATCTCGATCCGGTAGCCGTCCACCACGCCTTTGACCATGTTCGCAAGCAGCGCCCGGGTCAGCCCGTGCAGCGCCCGGTGATGGCGCAGATCGCTTGGGCGCGTGACGGTCAGGCGCCCGTCGGCGACGGCCACCCGCATCTCCGGGTGGACGTCGCGAGTCAGCTGTCCCTTGGGGCCTTTGACCTGAACGGTCCGGCCGTCCACCTTGACGTCTACTCCTGTGGGCAGCATGACGGGCAGGCGCCCGATGCGCGACATCGCTCAGTCCCTCCCGACCGCAGCGCTACCAGACATAACAGATGACTTCGCCCCCGATGCGGACCTTGCGGGCGTCTTTGTCGGTTAAGATCCCCCTCGACGTGGACAGGATCGCGACACCCAACCCGCGCCGCACGTGGGGGACCTCGGTCCGCTTCGCGTAGATGCGCAGACCCGGCCGGCTGACGCGGCGCACACCCGTCAGGATGTGTGTGCGTTTCGGCCCATAGCGCAGCTGAAGCCGCAACTGCGGCTGGGGCTGGGGCGGCTTGTCCATGACCTGGTAATCCGCGATGAACCCTTCGGCCTTCAGGATCTTCGCAATCTCGACCTTCATCCGGCTCGTCGGGATCAGCACGTGATCATGCTTCGCGGAGTTCGCGTTGCGCAGCCGCGTCAGCATGTCGGCAATCGAGTCGGTGATCACTCCACCCACAGCGCTCTCCTCCTACCAGCTCGCCTTGACCATCCCTGGAATCTCGCCACGGTATGCCAGCTGCCGCAAGCAGATGCGGCACAGTCCCAGCATGCGGAATACCGCACGCGGACGTCCGCACCGTCGGCACCGCGTGTATTTGCGCACCGGGAACTTTGGAGTGCGCTTCCACTTTTCGAGTATCGACTTCTTGGGCACGACCCGACTCCTCTCGTTACGTCTGTGCGGCCGCGGCGTCGCGCAAAGGCAATCCCAGTGAGCGCAGCAACGCCCGCGCCTCTTCATCGGTCCGGGCAGTGGTCACGACCGTGACGTCCATGCCGCGAATCCTGTCGACTTTGTCGTACTCGATTTCCGGAAAGACCAGCTGCTCTTTGATGCCCAGGTTGAGGTTCCCGCGGCCATCGAAGGCCCTGTCCGAAATCCCTTTGAAGTCCTTGATACGCGGCAGCGCGATGCTGAACAACTTGTCGAGAAACTCGTACATCCGGATGCCCCGCAGCGTCACCTTGACCCCAACTGGCATCCCTTCTCGCAGTTTGAACGTGGCAATCGACCGCCGGGCCCGCGTGACCACCGGGCGCTGCCCCGCGATGATCGTGATTTCCTCGACGACCTTGTCCACTGCGCGCGCGTCCTGCACGGCCGTGCTGACCCGCGCATTGATGACGACCTTCTCCAGACGCGGGACCTGCATCAGGTTGCGATACTGAAACTGCTCGCGCAGCCGCGGCACGACTTCACTCCGGTAGCGTTCTTTCAACCTGGGAGCCATCGTCGGTCTCCTACCCTTCCATCTGCTCGCCGCAATGCTTGCAGTAGCGCACCTTCGTCCCGTCTCCGAGGAAACGGTGTCCCACCCGAGCGGCCTCGCCGCACTTCGCACAGACGATCATCAGCCGAGCCGCCGGCAGGGGCGAGGCCTTCTCCACGATCCCACCCTGATGCCCCTTGCCCGGATTGGGCTTCGTGTGCCGCTTCACGAGATTGACGCCTTCCACAATCGCGCGGGCGTCGTCACGGAGGACCCGCAGCACTTTGCCCCGCTTGCCGCGGAACTTGCCGCCGATGACCTCGACGGTATCCCCCTTCTTCACATGCACCCGGGGCCGTACCGTAACCATGTCCATCGTCCTGCCTCCGCTACAACACTTCAGGCGCGAGCGAGATAATCTTCATGAATTGCCGGTCGCGCAGCTCGCGGGCGACCGGGCCGAAGATGCGCGTCCCCCGGGGATTCTGGGCGTCGGAGAGCAGCACCGCAGCATTGTCATCGAACCGGATGTAGGATCCGTCCGGCCGGCGCAGCTCCTTCTTGGTACGAACGACGACTGCCCGGACGACTTCGCCCTTCTTGACCGGACTGTTTGGAATGGCTTGTTTCACCGTTGCGACGATGATATCGCCGATCGTCGCGTACCGCCGGTGCGACCCGCCCAGCACCCGGATGCACAACAACTCTCGCGCGCCCGTATTGTCGGCCACCTTCAGCCGGGTCTCCTGTTGGATCATGCTGGCATCCTCCTACCGCGCGCGCTCAAGGATCTCGACCAGACGCCACCGCTTTTCCTTCGAGAGCGGCCGGGTCTCCACGACGCGGACCCGATCGCCCACCTTAGCGGCATTCGCCTCATCGTGCGCCTTCAACGCCTTGTCCCGCCGGATCGTCTTCCGATAGAGCGGGTGGCGCGTCACGATCTCGATCTCGACGACGATGGTCTTGTCCATCTTGTCGCTCGTGACGAGCCCCACCTGGCCCTTCCGCATCCCGCGTTCCGCCATGCTCTCCTCCGCCCTCGCCCTACTCGGTGATGCCCTGATGGCCCAGCACGGTCTTGATGCGCGCGACGTCGCGACGCAGATCCTTGATGCGCGAGGTGTTGCGTTGCTGCGAGACCTTGATACGCAGCGAGAACAGCTCCCGCTCGGCCTCGTCGAGCTTCTTGCGCAGTTCCGCGGCACCCATCTCCCGCAGCGCGCTGGCCTTCATCTACGCCACCACCCTGGGCAGGAACTTGGTCCTGATCGGCAGTTTGTGAGACGCCAGGGTCATGGCCTCACGGGCCTGATCCTCGGGGACGCCGGCGAGTTCGAAGAGCACCCGTCCCGGTCGCACGACCGCCACCCAGAACTCCGGGTTGCCCTTGCCGCCGCCCTGGCGTGTTTCGGCCGGCTTCTTCGTCACGGGTTTGTCGGGAAAGACCCGGATCCATAGCTTGCCACCACGCTTGATGAACCGCGTGATCGCACGGCGCGCGGCTTCGATCTGGGCGCTGGTCAGCCACCCCGGGGCAAGCGCCTGCAGACCATACTCGCCAAACGTGATGCTGGTCCCCGACAAGACCTTACCGGTCATCCTTCCCCGGTGGGTCTTCCGGTACTTAGTTCGCTTGGGCATCAACATCGGTGCCCTTCCTCCTTACACTCGTTGGCGCCGTGCGCGAGGGGATGACCACGGGGCCGCCTGGTCCCGACTCGGGTCGAGGGGGCCGGCGCAGTTCGGGCTCGTGCCGCCGACCCTCGGGCAGGATGTCGCCCCGATAGATCCAGACCTTGACCCCGATCCGCCCGTAGGTGGTCAGGGCCTCCGCGACGCCAAAGTCGATGTCGGCCCGCAGGGTGTGTAGGGGTACGCGCCCTTCGCGGTACCACTCATACCGGGCGATCTCCGAACCGCCGAGCCGGCCGGCGCATGCGATCCGGATGCCTTTGGCGCCCGCCCGCAGGCTGCGCTGCACGGCCTGCTTCATCGCGCGGCGATAGGCGATGCGCCGCTCCAACTGCTGCGCCACGTTCTCCGCCACGAGCTGCGCCTCGATCTCGGGCCGGCGCACCTCGTTGACACTGAGCATGATCTGCCGCCCGGTCAGGGCGTCGAGTTCCTTCTTCAGCGCGTCGATGCCCGTGCCGCCCCGGCCGATGATGATCCCGGGCCGCGCCGAGTGGATGACCACCCGCACCCGGTTGGCCGCGCGCTCGATCTCGACACGCGAGATGCCGGCGCGGTAGAGCTTCTTCTTGATGACGGTCCGGATCTTCAGATCCTCCTCGATGAGGTCCGCCATGTTCTTGGCATACCAGCGTGACTCCCAGTCGCGAATGATCCCGACCCGTAACCCAACAGGATTAACCTTCTGCCCCACCGTCCACCTCCGGTCAGGCCTGCCGGCCCGAGCGCTCCCCGACGACGATCGTAATGTGACTGCTGCGCTTCGTGACGACATCGGCCCGGCCACGCGCCCGCGGTTGCATCCGCTTGGTGGACGGACCGCGGTCGGCAAACGCCCGCGTGATGATCAGGTCGTCGCCCGATAGCTCGAAGTTGTTCTCGGCGTTGGCGACGGCAGAGCGGAGCACCTTGGCCACCGCCCTCGAGGCGCGATCCGGCGCAACGCGCAGGCGTGACGCGGCCTCATCCACCGGCAGCCCACGCAGTCCATCCAGCGCGCGACGGACCTTGAGCGCCGACGTGCTCACGTATTTGGCCGTGGCCCGTGCCTCCATCCGTGCCCCTCCGGCTACCTGAGTGTGGTGGCCCGCTCGGTCGCGGCGCCGTGCCCCTTGAATGTGCGGGTCGGTGCAAACTCACCGAGCTTGTGCCCGACCATCTGCTCCGTGACGTAGATCGGGACATGCTTGCGGCCGTCGTACACCGCGATCGTATGCCCAATGAAGTCCGGGAGCACGGTAGAACGCCGGGACCAGGTTTTGATCACCCGACGCTCCCGTGACCGGTTCAATTCACGGATCTTTTCCATCAAGTGCTCATCGGCGAACGGCCCCTTCTTACGCGATCGTCCCATCGCACTCGTCGACCCCCTACAGCTTCGACACTACTTCGACTCGCGCCGCTTCAGGATCAGCGTGTCGCTGCGCTTCGCCTTGCGCGTCCTGTACCCCAGCGTCGGCTTGCCCCACGGAGTCACGGGTCCGGGCATACCGATGGGTGACCGGCCCTCGCCGCCGCCGTGCGGGTGGCTGGAGGGATCCATCGCCACGCCGCGGACCGACGGCCGCCGGCCCAACCAGCGGGTTCGTCCGGCTTTCCCGAGTTTCATCGCCTCGTGATCGGCGTTTCCCACCTGACCGATGGTCGCCCGGCACTCGAGCAACACCAGACGGACTTCCCCCGACGGCAGACGCAGGTGCGCGAACACGCCTTCCTTCGCCATGATCTGGGCGCCGGAGCCGGCGGAGCGAACCATCTGCCCACCGCGCGACGGCTGCAATTCCACGTTGTGCACAATCGTGCCGGCCGGGATCCCGCGCAGCGGCAGGGCATTCCCCGGCCGAATATCCGCTTCGGGTCCCGACGTCACGGTATCGCCGACCGACACGCCGGCAGGCGCGAGGATGTAGCGTTTCTCGCCGTCGGCATAGTGCAGCAGCGCCAGACGCGCCGAGCGGGCCGGATCGTATTCAATCCCGGCGACGCGGCCGGGCACGCCGTCCTTGTCGCGCTTGAAGTCGACCACCCGGTACCGCCTCTTGTGGCCCGCGCCGCGATGGCGCATCGTGACTTTGCCCTGCGTGTTGCGGCCGGCGCGCTGGCGAAGGGGCTCAATGAGCGACCGCTCGGGCGCGGATTTCGTGATCTCGTCGAACGTAGGAACAGTCGCGCCCCGTCGTCCCGGCGTCGTGGGCTTGAACTTCTTGGTGCCCATGGCGGCCTCCCTGGCCTCGGCCTACGTCAGTGCCTCAAGGTCGATTTTGTTCCCGGGCGCCAACGTGACGATGGCCTTCCGCCGCATCGGCGATTGAAACGTGTAACGTCCGCGCCGACGCATGCGACCGGGGGTGTTGATGACGTTCACCTTGCGCACCTGCACCGAGAAGATCGCCTCGACGGCCGCCCGGACAGCAAATTTGGTCGCGCCCAGCGCCACCTCAAAGGTGTACTTACCGCCTTCGCTTCCACGCAGGCTCTTCTCGGTCATGATCGGCCGGCGGATGACCTCACGGGGGTTCATGCGCCCAGGACCTCCGTCAGCACGGTGAGCGCCGGCTTGGTGATCACCACGATGCCCGGGGTCAGCAGGTCCCGCACCGACAACCGCCGGGCGTCCATCACTCGGACCCCGCGCAGGTTGGCCGCGGCCCGCGCAAACGCGGTCTCGGTCGGCGCCGTCACGATGACGGGACGATCGGCCACGCCCATGGTCCGCAACAGCGTCGCCACCGCCTTGGTCTTCGACTGCGCGCCCGGGGACTCGATCACCACCAGGCGGCCGCCCTCCGCTTTGGCCGACAGCGCCGACCGCAGCGCGAGTTGGCGTTCCTTCCGCGGGATCGACTGCGAGTGGTCGCGTGGCAGCGGGCCAAACGTGATCCCGCCGCCGGTCCACAACGGCGACCGCCGGCTTCCCGCCCGCGCCCGCCCCGTGCCCTTCTGGCGCCACGGCTTGCGACCGCCGCCCCGCACGTTCCCTCGCGTCAACGAGCTGTGCGTTCCCGTCCGGCGGTTTGCCATCTCACCGACCACCGCGCGATGCAGCACCGGCCGGCGAGCACGGATGCCGAAGACCTGGGCCGGCAGCTCCATCTCGCCCGCCGGCGCACCGGTCGCATCAAAGGTTTGGATCTTTGGCATCGTCGTCCGCCCTCCCACCGTGCAGGCTACGCGGTGCGCACCAGCAGCAGCGCGCCCCTCAGCCCAGGTGTCGCGCCACGGACCATCAGGAGGTTCCGTGTGGGATCCACCTGCACCACCCGCAGCCGGCGCACCGTCACGCGTTTGTTCCCGCTGCGACCGGCCATCTTCTTGCCCTTGAAGACCCGCGCGATATCCGACGAGCCGATCGAGCCGATCGCCCGATGCATCAGCGACACCCCGTGCGAATCGCGCTGCCCGCTGAACCCGTGCCGTTTCATCGCGCCGGTAAACCCTTTCCCGAGGCTCGTCCCGGTGACGTGCACCAGTTGCCCGGCCTCAAACGCCTCAACGGTGATGGTGTGACCCGGCTCGACCGGCGCGCCTTCGGGCACCGGCAGCTCGCGCAGGACCCGGTGTGGTGCGATCTTTCGCTTGGCAAAGACGCCCCGCATCGGCTTCGTGAGCCGCCGCTCCGCGATTGGATCAAACGCGACCTGCACCGCGGCGTAGCCGTCCCGTTCAGGCGTCCGCGTGTTGACCACCACACACGGGCCGGCCTCGATGACGGTCACGGGGATGCTCTGCCCTTCCTCACCGAAGATGCGCGTCATGCCGAGTTTTCTACCGAGGATCGCCGCCATTGCCAGATGCTCCTACAGCTTGATCTCGATATCCACACCCGCGGGGAGGTCCAGGTGCATGAGCTCGTCGACTGTTTTCTGCGTCGGGTCGAGGATATCGATCAGCCGTCGATGCGTCCGGATCTCAAAATGTTCCATCGACTCCTTATCGATATGCGGGGAACGAATCACGCAGAAGAGTTTCCGATTCGTGGGCAGGGGCACTGGGCCGCTGACACGCGCGCCAGACTTGCGGACGACGCTCACGATCTTTTCTGCCGACTGGTCGAGGACCTTGTGGTCGAAGGCTCTGAGCTTGATGCGGATCTTCTGCGCGACCGCCATCGTTTAAACCTCCACCTTCGTGACGACGCCGGCCCCCACCGTCCGGCCACCTTCCCGGATCGCGAACCGCAGCCCTTCCTCCAACGCAATCGGCTGGATCAACTTCACCCCCATCGTGATGTTATCCCCCGGCATCACCATCTC
>JBGQGY010000064.1:0-20698 GCA_041497675.1 bacterium
CATGGTCTTCGCGCTCGAGACCTTCTGGCCGGCCGCGGACGGCTGGTCGGCGGCGCGCATCGAAGAACAGCTCGTCGTCACCAAGACCGGCGCCGAGGTTATCACGCGCTTCCCCGCCGAGCGGCTGCTGGTGGCCGGGCAACGCTACTACACCGCGACGGGGCCGCTGCCCACCACGCGCGAAACGCAGTCGAACCTGAACAACCCGATGGGCGGAGAGGGCTAGCGCGTGGCGGCGAACGTCATCATGCCCGCGTTGGGCATGGCGCAGGAAACCGGCAAGGTGCTGCGCTGGTTGAAGCGCCAGGGCGATGCCGTCACCAAAGGCGAGCCGCTGCTGGAGATCGAGACCGACAAGGCGACGGTCGAACTGGAAGCGCCCGAATCCGGGACGCTCGCGCAGGTGAGCGTTGGGGAAGGCGAGACCGTCCCGGTCGGCCGCGTGATTGCGAGAATCCTGGCGCCCGGTGAAACGGGCGTCGCGCCGCTACCGGCGCCGGGGCCCGTCGCGTCCCCCGCGCTCCCCTCGCGCGACACACCAGCACCGGCGCGCAGCGCCGCCGGAGCGCCGACCGCGGCCGTGGCGGCTGCTCCTGTCGCCCCATCCGGCCGGGTGCCCGCGTCTCCCAAGGCGCGGCGACTGGCGAAGGAACGTGGCGTCGATCTGGCCGCCATCGCGGGTTCGGGTCCGGCGGGCGCGGTGCTGGCGGATGACGTGCTGATGGCGCAGGCCGCCCCGGCGATGAGCACCGTCTGGCGGCTGATGGCCGAACGGACGACCCACTCCTGGACCACGGTCCCGCACTTCTTCCTCATGAGAGAGGTCGCCGCCGCCGGGCTGATCGCCTGGCGCGACGAACAACACCAGCGATCCGGCGCGGAGATCACCTACACCGACCTCCTGATCGCGCTCGTCGCGGCGGTTTTGCGCGATCATCCCCGCGCCAATGCCCGTTGGGAGCACGGCGCCGTCGTGCTGAACGCCGCGATCAACATCGGTCTGGCGGTTGCGACACAGGACGGGTTGGTCGTCCCGGTCATCCACGGCGCGGACGATCTCAGCGTGAGCGACATTGCCACACAGCGGCGAGACCTGGTCGGTCGCGCCCGCGCGGGTCGTTTGCGTCCACAAGACTTGATGGGCGGCACGTTTACGATCAGCAACCTGGGCATGTACGCTATCGACGCGTTCACCGCGATCATCAACGCGCCGCAGGCCGCCATCCTGGCCGTCGGACGCATCGCGGATCGCGTCGTCCCTGTGGACGGCCACCCGGCCGTGCGCCCAATGCTGATCACGAGCCTCTCATGCGACCACCGGGTGTTGGACGGCGCGCGGGCTGCGCAGTTCTTGGAAGCCCTGGCGCACCTGATCGAAGCCCCGACGAGTCTTCACACGGTAGGAGGCCGCGAGTGATCGTCGACATCCACGCCCACGTCGTCGTCCCCGAGATGACGCGCGACGCCGCGCCGGAAGAGTCCTGGCGCCCGCGTGTCTTCTGGAGCGACGGCCGCCAGATCGTCGAGACCGGTGGACGCGCCGTCACGGCGGCCGTGCGGGAGTTTGTCCACATCGACGCGGTGCTGCGCGCGCAGGAGATCGCGGGGATCGACCAGGTCGTACTGTCTCCCTGGGCGTCGCTGCTGCGCTACGACGCCGGCGACGACGAGGCGCTGCGCATCTGCCGGGTCTACACCGAGGGTCTGGCACGGATGGCGCAGGCGTATCCCCGTCGGGTCCGCGCGCTTGGGATGGTGCCCCTCCAGAATCCTGATCTGGCCGCCCGTGAGCTCGAGGTCCTGATGCGGCTCCCGGGCGTGCTCGGCGTGGAGGTCGCGGCGAACGTCCGGGGCACCTATCTCGGAGACGATCGTTTCCGGCCGTTTTGGGCCGCGGCCGAGGCGACCGACACGCTCGTCTTCATCCATCCGACGACCCGGGGGTTCGACCATCCCGTCTTCGGCGACTACTATCTCACGAATACCGTCGGCAATCCGATGGAGACGACGATCGCGGCGGCCCACATGATCATGGCCGGGGTGATGGAAGCGCATCCTCGCCTGCGGGTGGTGCTGGCGCACGCCGGTGGCGCGATCGTGGCCCTCCGCGGCCGGCTGGAGCACGCGCGTCGCGTCGTGACCTCCGCGGGCACGCGCCTGCGGGAACCCGTCGAGGCATCGCTGCGGCGGTTCTACTTCGACACGGTGACGCACGATGTCGACCTGCTGCGCGACCTGATCACCTTCGCCGGCGCGGACCACGTGCTGCTCGGATCGGACTACCCGTTCGACATGGGTCTGGAGCGGCCGGCCGATCCGGTGCGCGCGCTCGGGCTGCCAGCGCGGGATGAAGAACTCGTGCTCGGAGGCAACGCCACCCGTCTGGAGGCCGCCATTGCGAGACGCTAAGGTCCGAGCCGCTCTCGAACACTGGGCGCCGCGGTTTGTGGCGCAGGGTATCGACTACAACGACTTTGCCCGCACCGTCGCGGGGGTCGGCCGTTGGGAGGAGTGGCTGGACGCCTGGGTCGCCACGGCCAACGTGCACGCGCGGCTGGCCCGGGACGCGGAGGCGCAGGGCTGGCGCGTGACGGCGGGCGAGGCCCACCTGCAGGCCGCCCTCTGCTACCATTTCGCCAATTTCGTGTGGATGGTCGACAAGCGCAAACACCGCGCAGCGGCCAAGAAGGCGGTTGCCGCGCTGCGATTGGCGCATCGCCTGCTCGACCCAACGGCCGAGCGCGTCGAAGTCCCGTTTGAGAAAACGAAGATGATCGCAAATCTGCGGCGGCCTCGCCATGATCGGCCCCCGCTGGTGATCCTCATCCCGGGGCTCGACTCAACAAAAGAAGAGTTCTTCCATTGGGAAAACGTCTTCCTCAGGCGTGGGATGGCGACGCTCTCGCTCGACGGTCCCGGTCAGGGTGAAACCGGTTACAAGACCCACATCCGGCCCGACTACGAAGTCGCGGTACGCACCATGCTCGACGCGTTGGTCCCACGCGCCGACCTGGATCTGTCGCGCGTGGGCGTGGCCGGTGTCAGCCTGGGCGGCTACTACGCCCCGCGCGCGGCGGCATTCGAGCCGCGGATCAAGGCCGTCGTGACCGTCGGCGGGCCGTACAGCTTTGGCGAGTGCTGGGACGGGGCGCCCTCGCTGACGCGAGAGACGTTCCGGTATCATGCCGGCGCGAGGAGCGACACCGCAGCCAAAAAGAAAGCCGCGCTGCTCGATCTCCGCGACGTCCTGCCCAAGGTCAGACAGCCGTTCCTCGTCGTGTTCGGCAAACTCGATCGGCTGATCCCCTGGCAGCAGGCCGAACGCGTCGCCGCGGAAGCGCCCAACGCTCGGTTGGTCATGTATCCCGACGGCAATCACGTCTGCAACAATATCCCCTACAAGTACCGGCCACTGGTGGGCGACTGGATGACGGAGACCCTGGCCCGTGTCGACTGACAACCGAAGGAGGGTCTTGACGATGCACAGAGCGCTCTGGACGTTCTTGTTGGTGCTCGTGATCACCGTCCCGATGACGATCGTCCCCACGGTCGACTCGGCCCCCGCACCCGGGCAGCCGATCTATCCGCCGGAAGGTCCCAAACGCAAGATCGTCCTGGGGATGCCGGTCGTCCCGCCAAACGTCGTGCACACGCCGATGGCCCTGGCCAAGTTCTTCGGTTTTACCGACAAATTTAACATCGACCTGGAGATCAAGAACTTCGAAGGCTCGACCCGCGCGCTTACCGCGGCCATCGCCGGCGACGTCCAGGTCGGCACGCTCGACTGCGTGAACGCCTTCGGCAACGGCGTCCCGCTGGTCGGCTTCTGGGGCGGTGCGCCAAAACTACCGCTCGTGATGGTCGCGCGCGACCCGATCAAAGACATCAAGGAGCTCAAAGGGAAGAAGATTGGCATGTCCAGCGCGCCGGGCGGGTTGATCGACAGGATGAACCGCGCCGTGCTGGCGGCCGCCACCATCAAACCCGAAGAGGTCACGATCATCCAGACGACGACCGCCGGCCGGGTGCCGTCGTTGGTCTCGGGTCAGACGGATACGGCGATCTTCCACTACGAGCAGGCCAGCCTGCTGCTGCGCCAGCTGCCCGGCACGCGCGTGATCTTCGACCTGCAAAACGGGCTACCAGATTACCAGTACCACGTCTACTGCGGCATGCGCCAGTTCGTCTACCAAAACCGCGAGCTGGTCACCGACCTGGTGGCCGCCTCCATCCTGGCGGTGCGTCACGCGGCGAACAACCGCGCCGAGGCGATCAAGGCCCTCGTCACGCTCACCGGTGCGGCAGAGATGGACGCCGGCTACGCGTACGCGCAGATGATTGCCCGGTGCGTCTGGTCGCGCAACGTCGGGCTCGAGGTCAAGCGGATCGATTGGACCATCGACTATGCGTTCCAGGGCGGCGAGATGAAACAGAAGTACCCGGGCCGCCAGTTGCTCGACATGAACATCGCCAACGAAGCCCTGCGGCGGGCCGGCGGGCCCGTGCCGGTGCAGGGAGGATGTCAGTAGCGTGGCTGCCGGCCAGGTAAAGATCCGGGTCGAGAACGCGTCGCGGATATTCCTGGGCGGTGCGGTCGTGGCCCTCGAGCGTCTCGATCTGGAGATCTACGAGAACGAGATCGCGTGCATCATCGGACCAAGCGGCTGCGGCAAGACGACGCTCCTCCGTTGCCTGGACGGCCTGGTGCCCCTGTCTGCGGGGATGATTCGGATTGACGGAAAGGTGGTCACCGAACCTCCGGCCAATGTGGCGGTCGTCTTCCAACACTTCGGCCTCTTTCCCTGGAAGACCGTGTCGGCCAACACCGCCTACGGGCTGAAGCTGGCGGGCACGCCGCAAGATGCCATCGGGGCGCGCGTCGCGCGGGTCCTGAAACTCGTGGGATTGGAAGGATTTGAGCAGGCCTATCCCTATCAGCTCTCCGGGGGGATGCAGCAGCGCGTGGGTCTGGCCCGGGCGCTGGCGACCGATCCGGAGATCCTCTTGATGGACGAGCCGTTCGCGGCGCTGGACGCTCAGACCAGGGAGATTCTACAAGAAGAAACCCTGCGAATCCTCGAAGAGGAACGCAAGACGATCGTGTTCATCACGCACAGCATCGACGAGGCCCTGCTGCTCGGCGACCGGGTGATCGTGCTGACCGCGAGGCCGGGCCGAGTCAAACACATCTTGCCGGTGCCCTTTCCGCGGCCGCGGAAGTTGTCGGCGGTCCGGGCCGATCCGACGTTTGGCGAACTGCGCACGCGCCTGTGGGACCTGCTGCGGCAGGAGATTCACTGAGCAACCAGGGGGATGCCTGTGGCCGACGCGGCCCTGGAGCTGAGGGAGCGGCAGGCGGTGCAGTTGGCAGCCGCGCAGCTGAGACAGCGGCAACGTTGGAAGGACCTCGCCATCCGCCTGGGCGGCGTGGCCGTCATCTTGCTGCTCTGGGAAGGCCTGGGGCGCCAGATGAACCCGCTCCTGTTTACGCCGCCGTCGCAGATCGCCCGGGCGGCCGTCTACGTCGTGGGGTCGGGCGAGCTGTGGAAATACCTGAGCGTGAGCCTGAAGGTCTTCGTGATCGGGATCACCCTCGGAACGATCGCGGGCATCGTCATTGGTGTGGCGATGGCACGGTTCCGGCCCCTCGATCTTTCACTCGAACCCTTCATGATCGCCCTCTACTCTACCCCGACGGTGGCGCTGATCCCGTTGATCATCGTCTGGTTCGGCACCGGCGACAAGGCGAAGTCGGTGGCGATCTTCCTGTTCGCCCTGTTTCCCATCCTGCTCAACACGTACCAGGGCGTGAAGAACGTCGACCCGCGGCTGCTGGAAGTGGCGCGGTCATTCCGCAGCAGCGAGCGGGCCCTGTGGCTGGACGTCATCATTCCTGCCGCGCTGCCGTTCATCATCGCCGGGCTGCGCCTGGGCATCGGCCGCGGGCTGGTCGGCATGGTGATCTCCGATCTGCTGTTGGCCGTCTCGGGTATCGGCTACCTGATGGTGCGATACGGGCAGCTCATGCAGATCGACCGGCTGTTCGTCCCGGTCGTCACCCTCTCACTGCTGGGGGTGACGCTGGTCCAGCTCCTGCGATGGGTGGAGGCCCGGGTCGCGCCCTGGCAGCATCAGGGGCGCGATGACTGAACGCTCGAAGGAGGGATCTCGTGGCTTCGTACGATTTCAATACGATCCGCGGCGCGCTCGATAACGGCACGAACTTCGGCAACCTCCACGGATCGCCGTACTACGACGATGCGATCTATGATCGATTTTCCGACGCCGAGCATCGCCGGCGGTTCGACCTGACGCGCCGGAAGATGGACCGGCTCGGCCTCCAGGGCCTGATCGTCTGCGGCGGGCCCAGCCACTGGTCGTACGGCGGGGGGATGTTCTGGCTCACGAATCACCGCGAGTGGCACGCGCTCTCGGTCTATCTGTTCGTGCCGCGCGAGGGCGAACCCATGCTGACGTATGGGATGGGCGGTACGCACATCGAGGCGACGCGCCGGGCGGTGGCGGTCAAGGACGTCCGGCCGGCCGGACGCGGCAACTTTGCCGAGGTGCTGGCGGCGCGCAACAAAGACCAGGGGTTGGACCGGGCGCGCATCGGCATCACCGAAATCGATCCCCGCTACGCCGACTTCCTCCCCGTCAACCAGTACCGGACGCTGACCGAACGCCTGCCGGACGCCCGTCTCGAGTTCGTCACGGACTTCTTCCACGAGTTCATGGTGGTCAAGAGCGCGGAGGAACTCGCCCGCGTCCGCAAGGCCGGCGACCTGGTTGGACGCGCGCTCTTGGCGGTCGCCGCTGCTGCGAAGCCCGGCGTCACCGAGTGGGAACTGAAGGCCGCGGCGTGCTCCGCGATCCTCGGTGGGGGCGGTGAGTTGGACTTTTGCATCATCGGATCCACGCCGATGCACGAACCCAAGATGGTCTTTGGCAATCCCCGACCGTCGGGGCGTCGCCTACAAAAGGGCGACATCATCATCAACGAGCTCGCGGCCGGCTATGAAGGCTACACGGCGCAATCCGGGGTCCCGATCTGCGTGGGACCGCCGACGGATCAGGTCCGCCGGATGTTCGACGAGATCGTGCTGCCGGGCTTCAATCTGCTAGCGGTCGAGCTGCGCCCCGGAAACACCTTCGACGCCGTCGCCGAGAAGGCAAAGTTCTTCCGGCAGAACGGGTATCAATCGCGCCCCACGATCTTGCACAACATCGACCTGGTCACACACGCGCCGGACGTCCGCGTGGGCGGCGCGCACGCCGATCCGGCCGACGCGATCATGAAGCCGGGGATGACGCTGATGCTCGAGCCCAACCCGATCACGCCCGACGGGCTGCTCGGGCTCTTCTTCGGCCACACCTTCATTATCACTGAGACGGGAAGCGAGCGGCTGGCGGGCCAGGTGCCGCTGCAGCTCCTGATCGCATGAGCACCCCCCAACGCTGGATCGGTCATCCGCTGCGCAGGCTCGAAGACGGCCGCTTTCTCCGGGGACAGGCGCGCTACGTCGACGACATCGTCCTGCCCGGCATGCTCCACATGGTCATCGTGCGCAGCCCGCACGCGCACGCGCGTCTCGGCGAGATCCGAACCGACGCCGTGCTGCGCGCGCCCGGCGTAGTCCGCGTCATCACCGGGCGCGACCTCGCAGGCCGGGTCCACCCGCTGCCGGTCGCGTCCCAGGAAGGCGTTCAGGTCGAGCGAAGCGCGGCGCACCCGATCCTGGCCGTTGACAAAGTGCGCTACGTGGGGCAATCGGTTGCGGCGATCGTCGCGGAGAGCGTGACGGCCGCGTTCGACGCGGCCGAATGGCTGGAGGTCGACTATGAGCCGCTCCCGGCGGTCGTCGACCCGCACCGCTCGCTGGAAGGCGGCGTGCTGCTCCACGAAGCGCTCGGCGGCAACGTCATCGCCCGCTGGAGCCGCACGGGTGGCGACGTCGAGCAGGCTTTTCGCGCAGCGGCGCGGATCGTGAAGGGTACCTTTCACATCCCGCGGCTGGCGGCCGCGCCCATCGAATCCCGGGCCGAACTGGCCTCGTACGATCCCGGCACCGATCTGTTGACCATCTACTCGTCGACGCAGGATCCGCACAGGCCCCGCGCCCAACTGGCGCGCGTGCTCGGCCGGCCCGATGATCGGGTGCGCATGATCGTGCCGGACGTGGGCGGGGCCTTTGGCGCCAAGGGCGCGGTGTCGACGGAGGCCGGGGTTGTGTCGATCGCGGCGATGGATCTCCGCCGGCCGGTCAAGTGGATCGAAACGCGTCGCGAGAACCTGGTGGCGATGTCGCAGGGTCGGGGTCTCGACGCCGATGTCGAGATGGCCGTCGATGCCGGCGGCCGCATCCTGGGCGTCCGGGGCCGCGTCATCGCCGACGTCGGCGCGTATCTGTTCCCCGCCACCGGCGGCCCGCTGGTGACCGCGTCAATGCTGTTCACCGGCACGTACGCGATTCCCGCGTCGCAGGTCGAGATGCTCGGGGTCGCGACGAACAAAGTGCCGACCGCTCCGTACCGGGGCGCCGGGCGGCCCGAGGCCACCTATGTGGTCGAGCGCATGATCGAACTCGTCGCGGCGGAAACGGGCATCGACTCGATCGATTTGCGGCGCCGCCATTTCATCCCCCCCGACCAATTCCCGTACAAGACGCCGCTGGGATTTGTGTACGACTCGGGCAACTACCGGCAGGCGCTCGACCGCGCCCTGGCCGCCTTCGAGTACGATCGGTGGCGCGACGAACAGCGTCGTGCGCGGGCGCAGGGCCGGTTGTTCGGCGTCGGGCTCGCCGTCTACGTCGAGCGGGCCGGCGGCCAGTTGTGGGAAAGCGCGGCTGTCGCCGTCGACCCCGGTGGCCGGGTGCTCGTCCGCCCCGGCTCGAACTCGCACGGGCAGGGACACGAAACCTCGTTCGCGCAGATCGCCGCCGACGCGCTCGGCGTCGATCCCCACACCGTGGTCGTCGAACACGGCGACTCGGCCATCGTGCCGCGGGGGGTCGGGACGTTTGGTAGCCGGTCCACGACCATCGGCGGCTCGGCGCTGTGGGTGGCGCTTGGAAAGGTGCGCGAGAAGGCCGCGCGCATCGCGGCCCACCTGCTGGAGGCATCGCCCGAGGACATCGAGTGGGGCACCGGGCAATTGCGCGTGCGCGGGACGGACCGCGCCGTGACCTGGCAACAGGTGACCGCGACGGCCTACGATCCCTCGAAGATCGGCCGCGACATCGAAATGGGGTTGAACGCGTCGGGCTATTTTGCACTGCCCAGCCCCGTCTTTCCGTTTGGCGTCTACTGCGCGGCGGTCGAGATCGACCGCGAGACGGGGCAATTGCGCATCCTCAAGTTCGTAGCGATCGATGACGCCGGTCGCATCGTCAACCCCTTGTTGGCCGAAGGCCAGGTTTTTGGTTCTACTGTTCAAGGGTTGGGCGAGTCACTCATGGAGGAAGTCATCTACGACGAGGACGGCCAGCCGCAGACCACGACGTTCGCGGACTACGGCATCCCCCGCGCCCCGGATGTCCCTCCGTTGCACAGCGAGTTTCTGGAGACCCCGTCGCCCATCAATCCCTTGGGCGCGAAAGGCATCGGCGAGTCCGGCTGCATCGCCACACCGGCCACCATGGCCAACGCCGTCGCGGACGCGCTCGCCCCGCTGGGGATCCGCCACGTCGACGTCCCGTTCACGCCGGCGAAGCTGTGGCGGCTCATCAACGGCGCCGAGGCTCGGGGTCGGTCATGAAGATCCACAACCTCCGCCTGATCAGCCGGACGCCATACGGTCCCACCGGCGCGGGGCAGGTGCTCGTCGAGAACGGCTTCGCCTACATCGCGCCGATGAAGGACGTCGGTACCACGATCGTCGACGTACGCAACCCAAAGGCACCAAATGTTGTCAGCCGGCTGGCCGTACCTGTGAATACACATTCGCATAAGGTCCAGGTCGCCGGCAACCTGATGATAGTTAACCACGAGCGTCTGCCCTCATATGCCGGCCCCGACTTCGGCGCGGGCGTCGGCATCTACGACGTCTCAGACCCCGCGGCGCCAAAAGCGATCTCGTTCTTTGCGACCGGCGGCACCGGGGTACACCGCTTCTGGTTTGCCGACGGCCGGTACGCGCATCTCTCCGCGGGCGCCAACGGCTACAGCGACCAGATCTACCGCATCATCGATCTCGCGCGGCCCGACCGCCCCGAAGAAATCGGGCGCTGGTGGATCCCCGGCATGTGGACCGCCGGAGGCGAGCGCCCCGACTGGCCGTCGTCGTGGCGCGTGCGGGTTCACGGCGCGCCCTTCGTCGCCGGCAACCGCTGCTACACGGGCTGTGTCGACTGGGGCTGGGTCATCCTGGACATGACCTCGTGGGCGAAGCCCACGTTGATCACGAGGCACACCGTCTACCCGCCCTTTGGCGACATGCTGCACACGGCAATGCCGCTGCCGGGCCGCCGCCTGATCGTGACCACGCAGGAGGCGTTGCGAAACCTCGGCGCCGGCACCGAGCGCGAAAAGTACCTCTGGCTCATCGACGTCCGCGAGGAACGCAACCCGATCCCCGTCTCCGCGTTCCGTGTCGACCCCGACGGTCTGGCCGAACCGGACTCCCGATTCGGCCCGCACAATATCCACGAGAACCGGCCCGGCAGTCTTCAAAGCGAAGACCGCATCTATCTCACGTATTTCGCCGGCGGGCTGCGCGTCGTCGACATCCGCGATGCGATGCGTCCTCGGGAGATCGCCTCGTACGTACCCGACGTCTCGAAGGGTGTGCCCCAATCCAACGATGTCTTCGTCGATGCCGGGGGATTGATCTACCTCGTCGATAGGTTTGAAGGCGTACTCGACATTCTCGAACACTCCGGAGGACCGCTATGAGGCAAGCACGCATCATTCTCGAGGGATCTGAAGTCGATGCGGTGATCGAAGGCGAGGACGTGATCGCACGTGACGGCCGCCGCGTCTCGCTGGAAGCGGTGCGGTTTGCGCCCCCGTGTCTGCCCACGAAGGTGGTCTGTGTGGGGCTGAACTACCGTGACCACGCCGCGGAGATGGGCATCGAGATCCCCAAGGACGCGCTGTTGTTCCTGAAGCCCCCCAGCGCCGTCATTGCCCACGATACGCCGATCCCGTATCCGTCCCATACGCAACGGTTGGAGTACGAAGCCGAACTCGCTGTCGTGATCGGCCGCACCGCCCGCAACGTCCCGCGGGCGCGCGCGCTCGAGCACGTGTGGGGGTATACAGCGTTCAACGACCTCACCGCGCGGGATGCGCAAAAGGTCGAGAGCCAGTGGGTACGCGCGAAGGCCTTCGACGCCTCAGCGCCGCTGGGGCCCTGGATCGTCACGGACTTCGATCCGGCCGGGCGTGATGTGATCGCGCGCGTGAACGGTCACGAGCGCCAGCACGGCAACACGCGCGACCTGATCTTCGACATCCCGACCATCATCGAAATCATCTCAGCGATCATGACGCTGGAACGCGGCGACGTCATCGCCACCGGCACGCCGAAGGGCGTCGGACCGGTCATCCCCGGCGACGTGGTCGAGATCGAGATTGGTGGGATCGGAGTGCTGAGAAACCGCATCGCCGCCCGCACGTGACTGTGCTACGAGCTGGCCTTCGGGCCGTGCTTGGGTTTGGGCATCTCGGGGAACGCGATGAGCCCGCTCTGCCGCTTACCGGACGCCTGCTTCGTTTGCGGCACGCGTGGGTGGTTGGCGATGTTCATGTCGAGTTTCTTGCCGCACTCGCAGACCATCTTCAGCGTCTCCGACGCGTCGATCCAGATGTTACCCTGCGACTCGGCGTGCTTCCGCGCAACGTCGACGGCGCCCGCCGCCCGTTCGGCTGCATCCTCGGCCAGCCCCATCTCCCGTGTGCCGCTGCCCGAGAGTTCGTACATGAGCGCCTTCGGATAGTAGACGGTGTACCGCCGTCCGCATCCACCGCAGGGGAACGTAAAGATCAGCGCCATAGTTACCTCATTATATCAATTCCAGCACCATGAGGACTTCACGAAGGCTCGGATTCGATGGGAGCAGTTTAGTGTGCGCCGTGTCCATAAACCGTTTCCGTGTGTACAACGACCTCGCCGCCTGATTTGTCTCGGTCACCCAGAGCTGAACGCACTTGGCGCCACGTCCCCGCGCCCAGTCAATCACTGTTTCCACGAGCATAGCCCCTACTCCCAAGCGCCAGCGCGATGGATCCACCCACAGCGAGACAAGTCGTACGATTTCGGAGTAATCCTTGTGGACAAACCCCCGCACCAACCCGAACCAATGTTCATCCTCTTCCGCGACGAAGATCGCCATCGTTTCTGAGGTTGCAGCTTCCTGAGCGTAGCGTGTCCAATGTTCGGATGGGAGTGCCTGCTCTTCTTCGAGCGAGGATCCAAACGCGCTTGGCGCATCCGCCAGCGCATTCAAGCGAATCGCCCGAAGTCGCGGCCCCTCGTCGGTCTTGATGCGCCTGACGTTCATTTGACGCAGACCGCGGGATTTTACTCGGGCGTTGTTGCCGACATGAGTTTCGCGAGATCGTCCCATCCGTAGGCTAGCTCCTTAATCGTCACCCCGAAGATCTCGATGAGCTTCTCACGTAACACGCGTCCCCCGAGCATCTCGTAGAATCGGCGGCCGCCGACATTGTCTGCCAGCACCCAGAGCAGCATCGCCGTGTAGCCGGCCTGCACCAGCCCGTCGAGCGCGGCGTGCATCAGGCGGCGTCCCAGCCCGCGGCGCTGGTGTTCTTCGAGGATGTAGATCGCGTAGAGTTCCGATTTGTAGACCGGATCGCCGGACGTCTCGCGCCCCGCGCTCGAAAACCCCACGACCTGCCCCGTCTGATCCTGAGCGACAAAAATGAAGTGCCGCTGCTCGGGCAGGAGCGCCAGCACTTCGCTCCACCCGTGTTCCCGCCGATCGTACGAGAGCCCGGCCAGCCCCTCCGCCGGCAGGGTTCCGCGATATGTCGTCCGCCAGGCATCGACGTGCACCCTGGCGAGCGCGGGCGCGTCGTTGGCCCATGCCGGTCTGATCTTGATCGTCGGCTCATTCATATGTTCCCGACAGGTACCTTTCGGGCAAGAGCGTATCCTCCCTGGTGCTCGAGGAAACACGCGTCCCGCCGAGGAGGAAACACCGTGCCGTTGTCGCCATCCCAAGTTGAATCTCTGAGGAAGATCTCGAGCCCTACGATCGCCAACGCTATCGAAACGTTCAAGGTCCGGCCGCGCGAGGCCGGCAACCTTTCGTCTGACATCCGGGGACTCTTCCCCGAGCTCGGGTCGATCGTCGGCTACGCGGCCACCGGGCTCATCCGCGCCGAGCATGGGCCCGCCGAGGGCCGGCGCGCCAGCACGTTCGCCTACTGGGATTACGTCCTCTCGACGCCTGCCCCACGCGTGGTCGTGGTGCACGACCTGGACGACCCGCGCGGTCAGGGCGCGCAGTGGGGCGAAGTGCAGGCCAACATCCACAAGGCGTTGGGCTGCGCCGGCGTCGTCACCGACGGGTCGGTGCGCGATCTCGGCGAGGTGCGCGCGCTGGGCTTCCAGTTCTGCGCCGCGCACGTCTCGGTCTCGCACGCGAACGTCCACCTGGTCGACTTTGGCATTCCGGTCAAAGTCGGCGGCGTGTGGATCCAACCCGGCGACCTGATCCATGCCGATCAACACGGCGTGGTGGTCATCCCCCACGAGATTGCCGGCAAGATCGCTGATGCGGCGGCGAAGATCGAAACCGACGAGCGGCGCATCATCGACACGTGCAAGGCGCCGGACTTCTCGGCTGAGAAGTTGAAGGCCGTGTACCGCGAAATCCGTCCGGGGATGTATTGATTACGCGTTCGACGGCGCAGACGATGCGGCCGCGCGAACCGCGGGAATCCACTCCGTTGCAATGCGCTCCATCATACGCCGGTCCCTGATCCACGAGTAGAGCGGATAGTCGGGATCGGGGTCGCGCAGCCAGAAGAGGATGAACTCGCTGAACCCCAACTCGCGGTAGCGCCCGATGAAGTCCTGGAACGCGCCGAGCGACGCGTACGGTTCGTCGCGTGTCTGCCCCATCATGAACGAGCGCACGATCTCGCGGGGATCGCGCCCCCGCGCCCGGCAGAGCTCGTCGAGCATCGTCCCGCGTTCCCGCGTCACGTCGAGCGCCTCTTGCGGCGTCAGGTCCCGGCCGCCGTTGGTGTTCCACACGTCGCCGTATGCGGCCGTCACCCCAAGAAGCGCGGGGCTCTTCCCGCCAATCATGATCGGCGGCCGAGGCCGCTGCACCGGCGGCGGCTGCATCGAGGCGTCCTGGATCCGATAGTACCGCCCCGCAAACGTCGTGCGCCTCTGCCGCAACATTGCGTCGAGCACCGCCACGTACTCACGAAACCGACGAAACCGCTCGGGCCGGCCCCAGGGCTCGACCCCTGTCATCGAATGATCCATCGGCGCCCCGCCGGCCCCGATGCCGAGGATCAACCGGCCCTCCGACACGTGATCCACGGTGAGCGCCTGTCGTGCCAGCACCGCGGGGTTGCGCAACGTGATCGTCGTCACCAGCGTGCCGACGCGCACGCGCGGCACCCGCGCCGCGAGCGCTGAAAGGAGCGTCCAGCATTCGAACCACCGGTCGATCGGCCCGCGGGGGTTGACGAAGTGATCGGGCAGCCAGGCGCTGTCAAATCCCAGGGCCTCGATCAACCGCCAGCGCTCGACCATCGCGGGCCACGGAACGCTCTGCAGGGTGATGATGCCGAAGCGGAGTGGGAACATGGCGACCCCTTCGTGGGTTCGCGGTCCCCGCCCTGCTGTATGCCTGCCGCATTTGTGATACGCTTGAGAATAACTCGATAGAACGGCACGTGCGGGGGGCGAGGACGATGTCCAGGCGACAGACGATGATCCTCACAGTGATTATGGCGGCGATCGTGCTCGTGGCCGCGGCGGCGTACACCGTGGGTGTGGCAGCGGGCCGCTCGTCCGCAGTGGCGGCGGTGAATCGACCGCTCGTCGCGCAGCCCACAGGGACGCGCCTGGCGCAAGAGCCCTTCTTCCCCCAGATGCCGCAGGTCGCGCCGCCGGCCCAGCTCCCGCAGCAGGGGCCCGCCCCGCAGGCCCCCGCACCGGGTGGACCGCCGCAGCTTCGCGAGTTTATCCCGCTGCCCGGCCCGGGCGATCAGCAGCCCGGCCAGCGCCCTGGACAGCAGCAGGGTGACTGCGAACCGGTCATCCTCTTCTATCACAACGGCAAGCTCTACCAGTTGAAGCCCGGACCCGGCCCTCAGAACGGTCCCGGCCGGCCCACCCAGCCGCCCGAGTTCTATCAGCTGAATCCGTATCAGGGTCCGCCGGTCCCCGGCCTGCCGGCACCGCCGCAGGGTCCGGGGTTCTCGCCCGTCAACCCTCGCTCATAGCCGTTCGGCGCGTCATGGGCGACGGCCGGCCTTCCGCCGCCACGGTGCGTCTACCCGGCCCGCTGCGTAATCGAGCGGGCCGGCGTGCGTCGGTCGACGCGCAGGGAGCAACCGTGCGCGCGATCGTCGACGATCTCGAGCGGCAGTTCCCCGGCATGCGTTTCGAGATCTGCGAAGAGACAGGAAACGTTCGCCCGTTCATCAACATCTTTCTCGAGAACGACAATATTCGGGATTTGCGCGGCCTCGACACGCCGGTGCCCGATGGGGCCACCTTGCATGTGTTGCTCTCAGTGGCGGGCGGCAGCGGTAGGTAATGGACAAGGGAGGTCAGACGGTGGCAGCGGTGCGGAAGTACTCGAAAGGCACGGTGGTCGTCGCGGTGGGCACGAAGCGCGGGCTCTTCGTCCTCACCTCGCGCGACCGGCGCACATGGAAACCCTCAGGCCCGTTCCTCGTGGGTAAGCGCGTGTATCATGCGTTCGTCGATACGCGGCGCAGCGCGCGGCTCTTCGCCGCCGCCAACGATGACTTCTTCGGGTCGAAGGTGCACTACAGCGACGACTTCGGCCCCACGTGGAAGGAACCCGAACAGGGCGTCGCGTTTGCCAAAGACGGCGGGCGCAGCCTGAAGAACATCTGGATCCTCGAGCCCGGTCGCGAGGCCGATCCCGACACGCTCTATTGCGGCGTCGATCCCGCGGCGCTCTTTGTGAGCACCGATCGTGGGAAGACCTGGGCGCTGACACAGGGGCTCGAAGGCCACCAGACGCGCGAAACCTGGCAGCCGGGCCTCGGCGGTCTCTGCCTCAACTCGATCGTCGTCGATCCATCGAACCCGCGCCGAATGTGGGTCGCGATCTCGGCGGTGGGCGTCATGCGCACGACCGACGGCGGCACGACATGGACGTTTGTCAACAAGGGCACGCGCGCCGACTTCATGCCGAACAAATACCCGGAGTACGGACAGTGCGTGCACCGGCTGCTCGGCGACCCTGCCAGACCCGACGTCCTATACCAGCAAAATCACTGTGGCGTCTACTCCACCACGAACGGCGGAGACGAGTGGATCGACATCCATGCCAATTTGCCGTCAGATTTTGGTTTTCCGATGGCGATGGACCCGCACGATGCCGATACGCTCTACACGGTTGTCGAGACGCAAGAGGCGCGCACGAATGTGACCGACCAGTTCACGGTGTATCGGACGCAGAGCGCCGGCCGGAAGTGGGAGCGCATGTCCAAGGGCCTGCCGAAAGGGTCCACCGTCCGGCTGGGTGTGTTGCGTCACGGCATGTGCACGGACTCGCACGACCCGTGCGGTGTGTACGTGGGCACCAACACGGGTCAGTTGTTTGCCAGCCGCAACCGCGGCGATGCCTGGAGCCTGATCGCCGACTTCCTGCCGTCCATCTATTCGGTGACCGCGACGGTGCTTTGACGGCTTCGCGGCCTCTCCCCTCGGCCAGACAGGCAGCAGCGGCCGGTGTCGTGCCGCTGCTGTTGCTTCTGGCCGGTCTGGAGATGGGCGTCTCGTTCTTTGGACCGCTCCTGCCGCAGGTCCAGCGGGACTTCAACCTCTCAGCGGGCACCGTCGCGCTGGCCCTCGCGATCTACAACGGGATCCGCCTCGCATTCAACATCCCGATGAGCCGGTTCATCGCCCGATCGCCGCTGCCGGCGTTGTTGGCGGCTGGAGGCGCGATCCTGGCCGGTGGGTCTCTTACGCTCGCCCTCGCGCCGTCGTTCGCGTTTGTCTTGCTCGGTCGCGCGATCATGGGGCTCGGCTCGGCGCTGTTCTTCCTGACCATCCAGTTCTGGCTGGCGCGCCTGGCGACAGCGGAAAACAAGGCGCAGTTGTTCAGCTACCATCAGCTGGCGGGCATCACCGGCAGCGCCATCGGGCCGGCGGTCGCCGGCTTGGTCGCCGGATGGCTCTCGTGGCGATATTCCGCGGCCTTCCCGATCCTGGCCGGATTGATCACACTGCTGGTCGGCAGGAGACTGCCCTATCCTGGGCCGGGAACTGTTCCGATATCACCTCAGACCGAGCGCGGTGGAGGCGAACGCGCCCCGCTGCGTGAGGTGCTCGGACCTGGCATCGCGATGATGGCACTGCTGATCTTCAACAACGGGTTGATGACAACGATGGTCCCCCTCTTCGCGGCACGCGACTTGCAGATGGGACCGGCGGCAATCGGCGGGATCTTGATGCTCGGGACGGTCCAGCGGTTTGGATCCGCGTTTGCGGGCGCCCGCCTCGTCAGGATCTTCGGCAGCCGCAACACGGTGATCGGTAGTCTCGCGGTGTTAGGAGTCGCGGCGTTCTCGTTCGTCCCGGTGAACTCTGCAATCGGCCTGGTCGTGGCGATCTCAATCGTATCGTGGGCCAACTTGGGAGGCAGTTTCGTGATCGCGCTGGTCACCGACCGGTTGCCCGAGCGGCACTGGGGCACGGCGCTGGGGCTGAACCGGTCGATGGGCGACGTCGGGGCGATGGTGGCGCCGATCCTGGCAGGCGTGCTGATCGACCACTTCAGCTTTCGCGTGGCGTTCGTGGTGATGGCCGTCTTGATCGTCGTGGGCTCAGGGGTGGCGTTCGTGCTGACGCCCGCGCGACCTCAACATGCCGCAGCGGCGGCGTGAACCCCGGCGCGTCCGGGGCCCCGTAAGATCCCTGGGTTTGTGCGATAATCCTGTTAGAGAAGTTCAGTCATGTCGACGAGCCCGCTCGAAATCCGGATGGCGCACCTTGAGGGGGCGTATGAGCAGATCAACGCGCGCCTGGGCGCCATTGAAGAGAGGCTCGGTCGGTTGGAGGATCGGTTCGGCCGTCTGGAAGACCGGTTCATCCGCTTCGATGACAAACTCGACGTCAGGATCGACAGCCTCCGTAGCGAGCTGCTCGTCCGGATGGATCGACAATTCTACTGGATACTGAGTCTGGTCGTCCTGGCCATCCTTGTGCCCATTCTCCTGCGTCTGCTGAGCGTCTGAACGTCTAGTTCTCCGGCTGAGGTTCAGCCTCCGCGGCCGTGGCCGGGCGCTCGGGCGCCGGCGTGTCCGCCTTCGTAGCCACCATGTACAACCGCTGGCCCAGTTTGAACGCTTCGCCGGTGAGCGAGCTGAAGGCGTCGAGGCCTGTGAACCCAACCTCTGTCAGCAAGCTGCAAATCTCGCGATAGGTGTAGGTCCGTATCGAACTGGTCTTCGTTTCCACCTGCCCCGACTTGACCAGCGTCCAATCCACCTCGACGCGGCTGCGGACATGATCGTAGCGCCGCTCCTCGAGCACGATGACCTCGCCGACCGGCCACCAGCTGCGCTCCTGAAATCCGGGTAACAGGCCCTCAGCCACGTTCGGCATGTCGATCACGAACCTGCCGCCGGGCTTGAGCGTTCGCGCGACGGCCGTCAGGAACGCCTTATTTTCCTCATCGTCGAAGTAGCCAAAGCTCCCCCAGAAGCAGAAGGCGCCGTCGAAAGCCTCCAGCCAGGGCAGTTCGCGCATGTCGCGGCGGTGCCACGCCACCTCGAGACGCCGCTCCGTTGCGACACGCCGCGCGTCTTCGAGCACGGCCTTGGTGACGTCCACGCCCGTCACACGAAAACCTCTCGACGCAAGCTCCAGCGAGAGCCGCCCCTCGCCGCACGGCACGTCCAGGATCGAGGCACCGGGCTGCACCTTCAACACCCGCTGGATAAACTCGGCCTCAGACGTCGTCCGCGCCGCCCTCAACACTCGTTGGACGTCCAGCCACATCCCGGAGAAGAACGTCTCCCACCATTCACCCGTCATCCCCGTCACCACAACCGCGCGAACGTGCCACCCGCCATCGGCACGCCGAGCGTCATTAGGCCGGGATCGGCCAGCCCCGGCACCTGACTGCGAAAAACGGCGCCACCCTTCATCACCAGACGCGCCTCGCGCAGATCCTTGATCTGTTGGTCCGGGCGTCCCGCGACCGCGATCAGGTCCGCGGCCTTGCCGGTCTCGAGCGAGCCGGTCTCACGATCGGTGCCGCACAGACGCGCTGCGTTGAGCGTTCCGGCCTGAATCGCCTGCATCGGCGACAGACCGACGGATGCGAGCAGCTCGACCTCACAGATCGTCGCCACGGTACCGTCGACCGGGTCACTGGGCAGCAGATCGGTGCCGCAGCACAGCGTCACGCCGCGCGCAACGGCGCGTTTGATCGACGCGAGATGGTCGGCGGCCGCGGCCTGCGCCTTCGCCAGCATCCACTCCTGGACGCCGTGACGGCGAAGATAATCGAGTTCTTGCGTCACGCACAGCGTCGGCACTAGAAAGGTTTTCGCCTGCGCCATCATCGCGGCGGTGTCATCCTCGAAACTGTAGCCGTGCTCAATGCAGTCCACGCCAAGACGCACCGCGTCTTGAATCGGTTTGTTGCCGCCCGTATGCGAGGCCACGCGTTTGCCGGCGCTATGCGCAACCTCGACGACCGCGCGCACCTCATCGTCGGTCATCTGTTTGTCGGCGGCTGATTCACGCGGTGTCCCGATGCCGCCGGTCAGGCAGATCTTGACCAGGTCGGCACCCGCGCGCAACTGCTCGCGGGCTGCGCGGCGAAACCCGTCGGGGCCATCGGCTTCCAGACAGCCGACGGAGTTGTGCCCGTGGCCGCCGGTCGCGATGAGCGCGTGACCGGCGCAGGTGATCCTGGGCCCAGGCAGCAGGCCGCGATTGATCGCCTCGCGGACGTCGATATCGGTGAAGTGCGGCTCGCCGACGATCCGCAGGCTCGTGGTGCCGGTCAAGATCGCCTCGAGGGCGCGCCGATAGTTGAGCATCACCCGGTAGCCCGGCGGAAACGGGTCGGAGCGGCGCTCCGGAAACGGCAGGCGCAACCCCAGGTGGACGTGGACGTTGAAGAGCCCAGGCAACACGGTCATCCCGCCCAGGTCGATGACCGAGTCGCCGGCGCCGCGTGATGGAGCGCCCGATGCGCCGGCGGCCCCACACCAGGCGATCCGGCCATCGGCGACCACCACGTCCGCCCGCTCCACAGCCGGTCGCCCGGTACCGTCGACCAGCCGGCAGTTGGTCAGGTGCACCCCCATCTTCCGCCCCCTTTGAATCTAGAAACGCGTGGGAAAATATCCCGCTACTTGAGCGGCGAGGCAGCGTAGATCCTGCTCGTGGCCTCAGCGATTCGAGGGTGTTCGACCGCGATCCTCAACTTGAGGAGATGTAGCACGGCCAGGAAGTCTCTAACCTCGGACATCGTGCCTTCAG
>JBGQGY010000065.1:0-20264 GCA_041497675.1 bacterium
CCTCGCCACGGAGCGAGGATCTCCAGCCGGTCGTTGTGAGCTCCTCGCGTTCCTCGCGATCGAGTCCGCCTACCACGGATCTGTGCCGGGCAACACAGACTTGCTGGCCCAGGCCGAGGGGTGTGCCCGCGAATCGCTGCGTCTGGCCGCGACCTTGCCCGGCGACCTTCCGTGGGAAGCACGAGCTCACGGCGCCCTTGGGGAGATCGCGCTGGCACGCGGCGATCCGCAGGCGGCGGTGCAGGCGGCAAACGCCGCCATCGACGTCTTGAAACGTACGGGGAACTTCTTCCCGTTCGTCCTGCCTGATGTGTTCCTGGCCGTCGCCCGATGCCACGCCGGCGTCGATGATCAAAAGGCACAGAGCTTCCGGACCGAGACCCGCGTAATATTGGAGAGAGTGGCTGAGGCCACACGCGACGATGACGTACGGGCTCGATGGTTCCGGGCCCCGATCCAGGCCGAATTGACCACGCTGGTGGGGGCGGCGCCGATGGTCGCATTGGATCAGCCCCGCAAAGACCTTCCGCGCGGGCTGACTGAGCGGCAGGCCGAGATCCTTCGCTATGTCACGTCAGGGCAAACGAACCGTGAGATTGCCGGGAAACTGGAGATGACCGAGCATTCTATAGCCGAGGAACTGGAGAGAATCTTCGCGACACTCGGGGTCTCCACAAAGGGTCAGGCGACAGCCGTCGCGGTCATGGGGGGCGTGTCATGACGCTTCGAGTTCGGGTCGACCGCCAGCGGTGTATCGGGGCGGGTAACTGCATCTTCATCGCGCCCACGGTGTTCCATTGGCGCGAGGGGGAGTTCCTCAAGGCGGATGTCCTCGATCCGGAAACCGTCGAGGAGGACGTGCTGCGCGATGCCGCCGCCTCCTGTCCGACCCAAGCTATCCTCATCGAGGACTCCAACGATATGGCCCCGTGGGCAGGCGACCCACGAAGAGCCTGACGACTCCACTCAAGCCTACTCGGACCGGTTCAGGATGGTGGTGAGCCCTGAGGGACTCGAACCCCCGACGCGCGGGTTAAAAGCCCGCCGCTCTACCTGCTGAGCTAAGGGCCCACGATTGCCACCCCAGAGTATAGCATCGGAAACGACAGATTTTCACACACGGCATCCCTCTTTGGAAGTGCCGGGAGAGAGGGGTTTTCCTCCCCCCTCCCAGGCGAGCTATCGATGCGAAGCAACGAAGGCGTTCGGGTCGATCTGCCCTTGAGGTCCGACTGTAACCTGCGCTCCCGTGTAGCCGGCGCCGGGGCTCATGTTAAGTCCCTGACGTACCTCAAAGTGCAGGTGATACGGCCAGGCTCCATTGCCGTTGCCGACACGAGCGATCTGCGCACCGCGGGCAACGGGTCCCAGGTTCGGAGGGCCGCTCGTGTTCCAGTTCACGTGGGCGTACATGCTCGTAAAGACGCCGAACGATGTGTCATGACGCACGAAGATGATGTTCCCCCAGCCGGTGACGTTCGCCTGTACCGAAACAACTGTGCCGCTGGCCGCAGTATACACAGGACGATCGGCATCGTCGCTGCCAGACCCGAGATTCCAGTCGGCCCCCAAATGATATCCGAAGCCGGAGTTGTAGTGTCGCTGAAAAGGATTCGCGTCCCGCCATCCGCCTGCGCCGAGCCAGTAGCAGCCGTCCGAGATGCCCGGCCAGTCCCCGCAGGCCGCGTAGAAACCGGGGCCGGCGAAGTTGGGATCAGTTGGCCAAACGAATCGGTCGGCATCGGCCGTCAGGCAACCAACGACGTTGACGTCCCAATAAACTCCGTAGTCCTCCATCCACGTGACCCCATCGGCGACAGGCCTAAAGTATTCTCTGAAGGTGCCGCAAGCATGATCGGCCGTGACAGAGTACCAGAAAACGAAGGTCGCGTTGCCTCCGGGCACGACGGACGATTCCTGTAGGGCAACCCTGTTAGGCGAGATCCAACCTGAAGGCTGCCCCGTGCAGCGATCCTCTCTGATGAAACCTGGCACGCGATCTCGAAGCCGATCGGTCCCGACGTGGATGACACTCGCATACCATTTGTTCCGCCTCCTTGCGCGACAGGCGCGCGTCGTACTTGTCATGCGCGGCAACTGTACCGGGATCGGAGATGGGGTACCATGAGCGCTCTCATGTAACGACTGTGAGGTCCCTCACGAACCGTCGTACGCGCAGGTTCACATGGACACGATGAACGGCTTCATGGTGTCGAATCGGCGCACCCCGTAGTGTGGCCTCAACCTAACGAATGGGGGGGTCAACATGGTGCCGGCCACACGAGGAGGGATTATCGCTCTGCTGTTCGTGCTCGTCATCACGGGAAGCGCGGTCCTACCCACCCGGGCCAGCGACTGCGCGTCTGAGGCGCCGACAGGACTCATTGTGCTGGTGAAGGGCCTGTGGCTGGACCGCTCTATGAACCCGGCGGTCCTGTCCCTGTCCGGTGAGGTTCTCTACGGGCGGGGTTGGTGGAAGCCCGGCGAGCTGAACCAGGAAATCGCCAATCAACTGGGCGTCGTCGGGTATCCCGCGACGATCCAAACTGCCAGACGCGGCGGTATCCGCCCGCTGGTTGTCGCCGCTGTCGGCGTCAGCGGGCCTCCGCTCTCGAGCGTGAAGACGGACGTCGTCGTCGGTGAGGAAGACGCCGCCCGGATTCGCGCTGCAAACGCCAAAGGAAAGTTCCTCGAACGGCTGGCCGTTGACTTCGTGGTCGAGAAGTAGCAGGACCTGTCAAAGGGCGTTCCTCGGAAGGGGAACGCCCTTTCGTATGGTATGTATCCATTAACCCAAGCCCAATAGCGTTGTTGCTCGGAGACCAAGCGGGGGTCGGGAAACGACCCTGGCATGGGAGGATTCAAGAGGGGTGCCGCCGGAACCCATCGCCTCCCGAGAGACCGCTAGGCAGCGCGCCAATAGCGCGTTGCTGCCCCGTGGGCCGCTTTTTTCGGGCCTTTCCGACGAGGAATTGGCAAAACTGACCTCGTTTGTGCGTCGGCGCCGTTACCGCAAAGGCGAAAACGTCTTCCATGAAGGCGATGCCGGGTCCGCCGTGTTCTTCGTGGAGAAGGGCGAGGTCAAGATTGTCCTGCGCTCGCCCGAGGGCAAGGAAGCCATTCTCGGCTACCGGCAGCAGGGGGACTTTTTCGGCGAACAGGCGCTGCTCGACGGGGAGGCGCGATCAGCGGACGTCATCGCTACGGAGACGTGCGACCTCCTTGTCGTCCGGCGTGAGGACTTCCTACAAATCCTGAACGACTATCCCGCGGTGGCCGTAAACCTCCTGGCGGTCTTGAGTCAACGGTTGCGCTCGACCACCCGATTGGTCCACGCCGCGACATTTCTGGATACCAGAGCCCGGGTGGTCAAAGCCATCCTCGACCTGGCGCACTCGAAGGGCGTCTCGGATTCCTCTGGCGGCATTACGATCCCCGGGTTGACTCAGGAAGATCTTGGGCACATAGTGGGCGCGACCCGGGAGAGCGTCAACAAATGGCTGAAATTCTATGAACGGCACGGCCTGCTGGCCCTCCATCGAGGACGGCTGATCGTCAAACAACCCCAGCGGCTCAGACAGGAAATCTACGAATGACGCAGCTGCCGACAGGAACCGTCACGCTGCTTATGACGGACATCGAGGGCAGCACTCGCCTGTGGGAACTGGCGCCCGACGCGATGCGGGGCGCTCTGATCCGCCACGATGCCATCGTGACGTCCATCGTCGATGCGCATCGTGGCACTGTAGTCCGGAGCCGCGGCGAAGGTGATAGTTTTTTTGGGATCTTCGCCCGGGCTTCGGACGCGGTAGCTGCAGCCGCAGCCATCCAGCTGGCCCTGGCCACGGAGCCCTGGCCGACGCCGTTGCCTCTTCGCGTCCGCATCGGGGTGCATACGGGCGAAGCGGAATTGCGGGAAGGTGATTACTACGGGTCTGAGGTCAACCGCTGTGCCCGGATGCGGGCCCTGGCGCACGGGGGACAGGTGCTGATTTCGGAGGTCACCGCCAACCTGGTGCGGCGATCCCTTCCTGCAAATGCTGTGCTTCACCCGCTGGGCACTCATCGCCTGAAGGACATTCAGCAGCCCGAACATGTCTTCGAGCTTTTGCTCAACGCAAAGGCTCCTGGCCGAGGTCCGCTGGCCTTGCTGAGGGGATTGAGCCTGGCCCCCCATCTCAAGGGCGCCATGGTTGCGGGCGGACTGCTCGTGGCGTTGATCTTCGCGATCGTGATCGTAAGCGGTTCGTCGACGAACCAGGACGCCGTACGGGTCGAACCCCAAAAGCCGGCTGCCAATCCCTCGCTCGGGGCTGGGCCGCAGCCCAGCCCGATCTACGGGCGGTTCACGAAGCTTCAGAATGACGCGGTCCACCGCGAGGGTATTCGCTTGAGGCTGGCCACGCCCGAGGAGATCGTGCAAGAGGGACAGGCCATTCCTCTTGTCATCCACCTGGAGAACCCGCTGACGGAGACCCGGAGGATCACCTTCCCAGAGAATCTGGTCGTCGACCTGTATGTGCGCAGCCTCAAGGGTCCTGACGCCGGGCGAGAGGTCTACCGATGGTCCGAAGGCCGGGGCGTCGCAGTCAAGCCGACCCCGATGGAGTGGAATCCGGGACAGGATCGCACGTTCTCGTTCCTCTGGGCGCCCCCACCGCGGACCGTCGCGTCCGACCAGATCCGGGCGGAGTATCGGATCGTCGCCGTCATGAGAACCGACGATCCCATCGAAGCCTGGATAGATCTACAGGTCGGACCGCCGTGACGAGCCGCTGATCCTCGGGCGATTCCAGTGCACATACGATCGGCCACAGCAGTCTCCCTTTGTGCCTGCCTGACGCTGGCGGCGCTACCACTCCCGGCGCGCGGTCAGGACGCGCGAGAGGTTGTCCGGTTGGTCAGACGGCTCATGGTCCGCATCGTGGGACCGGGGGGTACGCAATCAGGGTTCGTGGTATCGCCACAGGGCGGAAGCGCGATCGTCGTCACGTTGCTCGCGGCTGTTGGATCGGCAGACCAGGTCTCGGCGGTGGATGTCACCGGGCGCACGCACACAGCCCAAGTCTTCTACCGAAATCGTGAGACAGGAATCGCCGGTGCCGCGATCAAGGACTGGACGGGGCCCAGGGTGGTCGACCTGGATCCGCGACCGCTACAGGCCGGCGAACCGATCGTGGTTGTCGGTTTCGACGTCAGCACGGGCGACCTGACGTACCTGCTGATCCGCTCGGCCGGTGGCAGGCAGCTTGACCGTCCCGTTGCGCCGGGATTCGCGGGGGGACCAGTCATCAGCGTTCGCGATCAGCGGGTGCTCGGCATGGTTGCGTCCGCTCAGACGGTGATCCCGGCCGCGGCCGTGCATCTCGTGATCGCAGCGTCCATGGCCCCGACTGCAACACCCCGCGCGGCAGTTCCGGCCTCGCCGCCACCAGCAGCGCAATCCACCCCGCACGGCCTGGGTGGTCAGGAGATCCTTATCGGTGCCTATCCGGCCGGGGTCACAATCGTGGTTGATGGCAAGTCTGCTGGACAGGCGCCCTTGAGAATCCCGGCCATTCGGTATGGTCCCGGATCACACAAGATCACTGGGTCCGCTCCCGGACGGCTCACCGTCGCCAGGGTTGTCTCGCTGCCTGTTCAAGACTCCCTTGACGTGTTCTTGCCTCCGGCTCCCTCGGCCGTTCCGGCGTCACCGAGAGGGCGCGACCTGCTGGCCAAACTTCAGACGGCGCTGGAAGAGGCGAACGGCGCGCAGGCCCTGGCGCATGCGCAGGAACTCCTCACCGAGTCGCCGGTCATCCCAGAGATCAGGATCTATCAGGCCGTGGCCCTGTGGCAGCAGCGAAACTGGACTGAAGCCCTGGCGGCCGTCCGCGGCCACATCGATGTGTATGGAGAGACGACCAGGTCTGTCGACGCCTACGTGCTCCTGGGAATCCTGCACGAGGAGCGGCAGCGCTTTCAGGATGCGCTGACAGGCTACAAACTCGCCGCGAAGGTCCAGCCAGAGTATGCGCGCGAGTTCCAACAGCCGGTCGTGGCGACCGAGACCGCCGTTCAAACCTTGGCCCGCCAGGTGGCGAAGAATCCGTTGGATCTGCCGGCCAGGATTCGCCTCGGTTTGATGTACGAGGCTAAGGGCCGGTTCAAAGAAGGGATGTCAGAGTTCAAAGCCGTTCTGTATGCCGCCCCTACCGCTCCATCGCCCGCCGCCGCAGCCACCCTGCAGCAAGTTTTGACGATTCGAACGTTTCCGTCGCAGGCGTCAGTGTACGTCGGCGAGCGACTGCTTGGACCAAGCCCTGCCGTCCTCTCGGGACCGCCGCCGGAGGAACTTCAGGTTCGCGTGTCCATGCTCGGGTATGCCGACATGCGTCGCATCATCCGGCCTCGAGGACGTTCCGATATTCTCATCGTCTTGCTGCCGACTCTGGAAGGGTACGGCCGGACACGGTTTGCGATCGACCACATGCGTGAAGGCCTGCGCGGCTATGCGTCGGGAGATTGGGCTACAGCGACGCAACATCTTGTGGAGGCCTTTGATTCCGACTACACGCTGATCAAGTTGCGGATCTACATCGGGACCGGTTATTACACGCAGGGGCGCCTCAGCGAGAGCATCGAGATACTAAAAGCATACATCAACGCTAAGGACAACGACTCCACCGCCCTGCTTGCGTATGCGCTCCTGGGCGTCATCCATGAAGAGCAGTCGCGCTCCCAAGAAGCGCTGACGCTGTACAAACTAGCTCTCAAGCTCCACCCGGCGATGAGCGCAGTGATCGGCCTTCCGCCGGCCACGACAGATCCTGAGATCACTGCGCTACAGGAATCGGCTCGAAGAGCGCCCGACGATCCCCGCGTGCACTATCGCCTCGGAGTGGTGATGGAACAGAAAGGACGATTCCTCGAAGGCATGCTCGCGTTTCGACGGGCGCTCTTCTCGCTTAGCACAATGTAACGGCGCACCTCACGCCGTGTGGTTTGCCGCCTGGGCCGCGTTGAAGCTGCCTACCAGAGCCCAAATGACAACGATCAGTAGCATGGGAATCCCAACGATCGCTCCGATGATGGTGATCGTGAGCAGCCAGGCGAACCCATACGCGACCAGAAGTGCCAAACCTGTACCGACGGCACCCGCGTACATGTGGCCAACACCAGGCAGTAAGAAGCTGAGCAGCGCCGCCAGCCACGGCTCCTTATGTTTCACCTGAGCTGCCGGCGTTGCGACCACCTGCTGCACGACGGCATCGTAGCTATCCTCGATATCAGCCTCCAGGTGGCCCGCAGCCTGTAACCCGGAGAAGATCTCGTCTCGCCCAAGACCGCGATTCTGCTGAATCCAGGTCATGACTTTCAGATCTGCTGGCATCTTCGATTCTCCCTTCTAGAATTTTGTCACTCCGATCTCCCTCGTCGTTACGGACCGTAGATGAATCCCCGTATCCTATGGTCGTGCGCGTTCCAGGTCGTCGTGGTTGTGGTGCCAAATGCTGTCGTCACCACGCACTCAGGAGGGGACCCCGGCCTGAGGCCGCGTCCATAGTTCCACTGGCTGACTACGAATGACCGCCCGTCGGGCGAGACCCAATCGACCCATGCCACGTGACCGACCGACGAGACAGCGAAAACAGCAATGGCTCCCACGCGTGGCTCGGGGCCGGTTCGCCAGCCATGGCTGGCTGCCTGATCGAACCAGGTGATGGCGTTACCTCTCCAGGGAACATTCATCCGTTGTCTGACATAGTCGGTGCAGTATCCCTGGCCGTAGTACTGACTGCACGGATCGCCCGATCTGGGCCGAGGGGCTGGAGCCGGTGGCGCAGGTTGGGGATCAGGCTGCGGGGCGGATCGAGGAGCTGGCTGCGGGGCAGGCTCGATGACCGGAAGGCGAGGCGGGTCCTGTCGAACGACGGTCACATCCCAATAGCATCCGCAGTCTTCCATCCAGGTGATGCCATCCGCGACCGGCCGGAAGTACTCGCGAAAGGTTCCAGCGGCGTGATCCGCAGTAATGGTGTACGCGAAGACGAAGGTGCCGATCCCGCCGGGAGGGACCGTATTCTCTTGGAGCGAGATCCGGTTGGGAGACACCCACCCCGACGGTTGACCTGTGCATCGGTCTTCACGGATGAATCCGGGTACCCGATCCTGAGGGCGATCCGTCGCGAGATTGACAACGCCCCGATGCCACGTAGCGGCACCGGTGTTACGGAACTGAATCACAAAACGATAGCACTCGCCGGGCCGACGCGTGGGATAGGCGTTCTGGCTTGCGACGGCTGCGTGGTAGTCGCCCGGATTGCGTGACGTGCTGTATTGCGCCAGTGCCGCCGACGGTGTCAACTCTAGTGAGATGCCGGTCCCCAAGAGCACGATCAAGACTATTGCGAGATGCCTTTTCATTGCCCTCACCTCCTTAGGATCACAGGGAGCGATCGCACGCGCTCACTGCGTCATTGAGCCGTTCAGCTTGGAGACCAGATCCTGAATGGCCTGATCCAGCGCCTTCCCCAGGACGCTCTGGCGAAACGCGCCACCGCCGAACGTCACGCCCTGAATCTGCGCGAGGACGAGAATCCCTTCCGATTTGCCCGACCCGCGGACGATGGCTACGATCTCGCCATTTGTGGTGTCAATCACTCTGCCCGTGAGGTCGACCTGGGCCCGATAGAGACCGACTCCAGCCCCTGGAATAGCGATCCCCCCGGCCGCTTTGAGGTCAAACTGGGTGACCGTCCCGGTCACAAACCGCTGGACGCCGAGTACGCGCCCCACTTTGGCGGCTGTCGACGGGTCGACTGAGCCGCTGCCACCGAAGCCCTGCTCTTTGAGCACCTGCTCGATCTGCCGGCGCTCCACGATCCGATACCGACCAGCGCTGAACAGCGCCTCCTCGATCAGCTCGGTCACGCCCAGGCTAATGTCCCAGTTCTGTGTCCATTGGGGATTGGTGAAGCCGAGTTGAAAGAGGAGCACCGCAATCCGCGGGCGATCCGCCTGAGTCGGCGCAGGCGTTGGCGCAGCGCTCTGCCCGTATCCTGGCAGTACCAGCAACAACAGCAGCACGGCAGCGAGGGCCGCGCTGGTCACAGCCTTCCAGAACTTCAGGTGAGACACAGACCTACACAGGAGCATCATCACCGCACCTCCGGCATGAGATGTCGAACGATGAGTACCTTCCTTCGAATTCAGGCTAGCGAACTGTGCGGGAGCGAACGATAAAGCAGTCTATGGTGGGAGCGTGAACTACCTCACACAGTGGGGGTGAAGCCCTAAGCTGGCGAGCTTGTCAGACCGAGGGAGGGTAACTGCCCCACACGCCCGATGATCGCCTTCAACTGCTGCAGGGCGTGTGCGGCGTCGTTCAGGTCCAGCAGCTCGACCGGAGAGTGCGATTACCTGCGGGCCATCGCTTCCTTCATGAGGCGACCTCAGGACGCCACCAGGCCAGGATCTCACGCACGATGACCACCGCCGGTACCGCAAAGAGCATCCCGATCAACCCGAACAACTGTCCCAACACCAGCAGCGCGACGATGATGGCCAGCGGGTGGGTGTGCGTCATGCGCCCGAGGACGAGCGGCACCAGCACGTTGGACAGCAGCTTCACGATTGTCACCACGACCATCCCCCAGGCCCACGCGCTACCGCCCTGCGGCGCCGCGGCGATGAGCACGACGATGTACGTCGCAAACCCGCCGATGTAGGGAATGGCCTCGGCCACAGCCGCAAAAGCGCCAATGGCGACCGGACCCGGGACACCGACGATCGCCAGACCGATGCCGGTCAGCGCGCCGACAATCGAACTCACGACCACCTGGGCCCATAAGCCCCATCGCAGCGTGACCGTCAGTTTCGTCAGCAAACGCTCCAGCCGCCCGCGGGTCGGCTCGCGGATCAGCGCCAGCGCCGAGGTCCGCGTGCGCGGGTAGTCGAGCAGGACGAAGTAGACGACAAACGGCAACAACAGCACGAGATAGAGCTGGCTGAATATCCCCACCGCCAGATTCACGGCATGGCGGGCCGCGTTGTTGGCGGCGGTCACGGCGGCCTCACCGGCACGATCCCACGCGGTACGCAGCAGGTCCGGGAACGTCGGCTCGGCCATCCGCGCCTGAAGCGCGGCGAACAGGGTGCGGACGGCGGCGACGCCCTTAGGGGCGATGCCGATCAGCACCTGCGCCTGACCGGCGATCCACGGGATGACCACCGCCAGGGCGATGACCAGCGCCACCGCAAGACCCAGCAACACCAGTGCCGCCGCTGCGCCGCGACTGAGACGCGCGCGCCGCTCGAGCCAGTCCACCAGCGGAAAAATCGGGAACGTGATGATGAGCACGGCGATCGTCATGCCGACGAGCGTGCTCAGGCGCCCCAACACCCAGACGAGAGCGGCGGCGACGACCAGCCAGAGCACCAGGCGCGGCCAGGAGCGATCCATGGAGCCGTCAGTTCCGCGCGCCGACGGTGTTTCCCCCTATACTCTCCATGTGTTATCATGCGGGTCAGCATCATGATCAGTAAATCCGCACGCCAAATAGTGCACGCACCTCGCCCTCGGAACTGCATCTGTCCCCGGGCGAAGGCATAACCGCCTTCGCCGCTCCCACAACCTGTTCGATCATCAGCTCTTCGTGATCGCCGGAGGAGGAAGACCGATGCCATCGAGAGACGAGATCAAAGGGTTGGTCGGCAAGCGCGTCACGCTGCGGTTGGCGCCGGCGGCGGGTGGACCCGCGGCGGCGTCCGGCCGGCTCGTTGGCGCGCTCGACGCTGCCGATGGGCTGGTCGTGACATTGCAACCGGTCGATCAGCCGGGGCGTCGTCTCACCTATCACTATCACCACATCGTGGACATCAAAAGTGAGGAGGCGTGAAATGGGATACGCGAACCCGGATGCGCTGGTCGAGACGGGGTGGGTGGCAGACAATCTGAGCACCCCGGCGCTGCGTATTGTCGAGGTCGACGTCGATACGAGCGCGTATGATCAGGGCCACGTCCCCGGCGCGATTGGATTCAACTGGAAGTCGCAGCTGGTCGATCAGGTGCGCCGCGAGTTGCTGTCGAAAGCGCAGTTTGAAGACCTGTTGAGCCGCAGCGGGATCGGCAACACCCATACCGTCATCTTCTACGGCGACAACAACAACTGGTTTGCCGCGTGGGCGTATTGGAACTTCAAGTACTGGGGGCATCACGCGACGAAGATCATGAACGGCGGACGCAAGAAGTGGATCGACGAAGGCCGGCCGGTGACCAAGGATGCGCCCTCGCACCTGGCCACGCGGTACGTCGCGAAGGCGACCGACCCAAGCATCCGCGCGTTCCGCGATCAGGTCCTGGAAGGCATCGGCAGGCCGGGTCGCGGCATGGTCGACGTGCGGTCACCCAAAGAATACTCGGGGGAACTCCTCGCTCCAGAAAACCTGCCGCAGGAGGGCGCGCAGCGCGGCGGCCACATCCCTACCGCGGCGAATATCCCCTGGGGCATGGCGATGCGCGAAGATGGGACGTTCAGGCCCGCCGAGGAATTGAAGGCCCTGTACGAGGGTAAGGGTATCACCCCGGACAAGGAAATCGTGGCCTACTGCCGCATCGGCGAGCGCTCGTCGCACACCTGGTTCGTGCTGCGCGAGTTGCTCGGCTACCAGAAAGTGCGCAACTACGACGGCTCGTGGACCGAATGGGGGAGCCTCGTCGGGGCGCCGATCGAACGGTAAACCGAGGCGGGTCTGATCAATCCGACCAGACCTCTCTGGCAACTTTCGCCACAAGTGTCAGCTTCTGCTCCTGAACACTAGAGGTAATCGCGTTGCCTCGGGCCACGGACGCAAAGCCGCACTGCGGGCTAAGCGCCAGCCGGTCGAGGGGGACATAGGCGCTCGCCTCGCCGATGCGCGCGCGAAGACTTGCGGGTGTCTCCTCGCGCGGCGTCTTGGTGGTGATCAACCCCAGCACGACGATCGTATCTTCCGGGACGTCCTTCAACGGGGAGAAGTCGCCCGATCGCTCGTCGTCGTACTCGAGCAGCAGCCGGTGAACGCGCGCGCGGCGGAAGACGATGCCGGCGATCTTCGCGTACGAGCCTTTGGCCATATACCGGCTGGCATCGTTGCCCCGGCAGATGTGCAGCCCAAAGGTGACGCCGGGGTGTCCGGCCGTGATCGCATTGATCATCTCGATGCCGTCATAGATCAAGCGGTCGGGGTCGAAGCCTTTGCGCGCAAACCACTGCTGCTGGTGAGGATCGAGGAGCATGCCAAACTCCGGCGCGTCGATCTGGATGTACGTCGCGCCCAGCCGGCTCAATTCGGTGACCTCATCCTTGAGGATGTCGGTGACGTCGGCCAGGTACGCATCGGTTGACGGGTAGGCAGCCTCCGAGATCCCCGGCACCCAGTAGTACGCGTACATGGTCGGGCTTGGGATCGTCATCTTCGTGGGTCTGGTCGTCTTGCCGCGCAGGTGGACGAACTCCTCCGCAGACAGATGCCGCCGGCGCCGAATCGCTTTGACCACCCCGACAGTCACCGGATCATCCACGATGCGCCCGTCCAGCGTGTACCAGTCGACGCGGTTGCCCGGGACGACAGAGAACCCCTCGGTCGCCTGGACGAGCTGGCTGGCAAACACGCTGCGCCGCTGCTCGCCGTCGGTCACAACGTCGACCCCGGACCGCTCCTGGACGGCGATGCACTCGTCCACGGCACGGTCCTCCAGCCGCTTGAACTCGCCGTCCGTCAGGCGGCCGGCGGCGTGGTCCTCACGGGCTTTCATCAAGTAGGCCGGCCGCAACATGCTCCCAATGACGTCGGCGCGGTACGCCAGCATGTCTGATCCCCCAATGTCTAAGCCTATCAATTTCTGGGCAAAGAATGTGTTGAGCGCTCCGAAAAGGCAAACCCGCCGCGAGGCGGGGACGCAAAGCCAACAGGGCCCACGAGGCCGGCTGGGTTGCCGAAGGGGGTTTCGTGATCCAAGCGAGATCCTCTTTCTCTGTGCGATGGTTCCTGGGGAACGGTGTCCTCCCGGGCCCGCACTCGGCCACCCGCGGCTGGGGTCCGGGAGGACAACGGGAGGTAGCGCTGTGGCGGCCGAAAGCACAATCCTCATCGCCGATCCCGATGCAGAAAGCCGTAAGTTCCTCCGCCGTTTGCTGAACGGGCAAGGCCACATCGTTGTCACCGTTCAAGACAGCAAGGAATTCCTCAAGATCATCGAAACCGAGCAGCCTGATCTGATAATGCTCGACGCCGAGATGCCCGATGGCGGCGGCATCACGATGGCGCGCCGGCTGCGCGAACTCGACTCCATCCGCGCGTTGCCGATGATCGTGATGACGACCGCGCACGACATCGAAGACATCTGGCGGAAGAGCGGCGCGGACGCCGTCCTGCGCAAACCGTTCAACCAGGATGAAGTCACGTCGTGGACGCAATGCCTGGTCCGCGCGGGGCGCGTGCACGAGAACCTCGAGCGTGCCGAGACGGCGCTGCAAGAACTGGCCGTCGCGCTGGAATCCCGGAGTCTGTATCCCGAAGGCCATCTGCGGCGCGTGGCGGGGCATGCAGCCCGTCTCGCCGCGGCGGCCAACCTGGACGCGGCAGAAGTCGTCATCATCCGCCGCGCGGGGTTGCTCCACGACATCGGTTACGTCGGCGTGCCGGACGGTCTGCTGCGAAAGCCCGCGGCGTTGTCCGCCGACGAGTACAAGATGATGACCAAGCACACGGCGCTCGGCGCCGACCTCTGCCGGTACCTGCTCGACGGCGAGGAGATCAGCGCGATCATCCGCTCGCACCACGAGCGGTGGGACGGCCGCGGGTATCCCGACGGCCTGGAAGGTAATCGCATACCGTTTGGCGCACGTATCGTAGCGGTCGCCGACGCGTTCGACGTGCTGACCATGAACCGGCCCTATCGACCGGCGGTCTCCGAGACAGACGCCCTCGATATCCTGCTCTTCGGCGCGGGGCAGCAGTGGGATGCTCAAGTTGTCACGATCCTGGACAACATCGTCCGGCCCGCGCTGGGCAACGGCAAGCGAAGCGGACACCGCCATCGCGCCGAGAAACCAAAGGCGCGGAAGGCGCGCAACGTGCCCGAACCGGCAGTGCCAGATCTCTAGCCGAGACGTCAGCCTCCGGCAGGTGTAGCATGCGTTGGCTTCTGGTCGTCGCACTCATCATCCTGATCGGCGCCAGCCCTCTGGCCGCCACGGCGCCCGCCGCTCAACAGAGCGCGCCAAAAATCGCGCCGAATCCGCCGAATCCCACGGTCGTCGCGCTGTCGAAGCTGAATGGACAGGCGTTTGACGTCGCGTTCATGCGCACCCTCATCCCGATCCATGAGGAAGCCATCGAGGTCGCAATGGCCGCCACGCTCAACGCCGACCACTCGGAACTGCTGCAGTGGAACCAAGTCATGATCGATCGGAAGAGCGGCCAAGTGGGTAAGATGCTCGCTTGGCTGAAGGATGCGGGCGCCTCGCCGGGCCAGCGAAACGCCGGCGTGGTCACCGACTCGGTCAAGAAGATGCGCGCGCTGCAGGGCAAAGCGCTCGAGCAAACGTACATCCCGATGATGTCCGCTCACCTGAAGCAGAGCGTCGACCTGGCCGCCCTCGCCGTGACGAAGGCGAGCCGCCCCGAACTGCGGGCCATGGCGCACGAGACGGCGAAAGTCGAAGGCGAGGAAGTGAAGATGCTGAAGACCTGGTCGTCCAAGTGGTACGGGCGCTGATCACTGCTTAGATAGACATTCCCACGGGACGGGTTCGTGCTCACTGGTCGGACGGCTTACGCCGTTCGACCGGTTTGATTTTCAGCCCCTCCGCTCAGGAATTTTCAGCGCGGCAACAGGGGTTGATCGGAACATGGCGCACGTCGTCTCCGTGAATGTTGGTGTTCCCAGAACGATCACGTGGATGGGCCGTACCGCGCCTACCGCCATTTGGAAATCGCCCGTGACTGAGCGGATCTCCGTGCAGGGAGCCAACGTCCTTGGAGACGACCAGGCCGACCGACGCGCGCACGGCGGCCCGGACAAAGCCGTCTACGCCTATACGCGCGAAGATCAGGAGTGGTGGCACGCGACGCTTGGCCGGCCGGTCGAGCCCGGAGCCTTTGGTGAGAACCTCACGCTGGCCGGCGTGGATGTGACGGGCGCGGTGATTGGCGAGCGCTGGGAGATCGGCACCGTGCGCTTCGAGGTCGCCCAACCACGGATCCCCTGCTGGAAACTTGGGGCGCGGATGAACGACCCCGAATTTCCCCGCCGTTTCTCGCTCGCCGGCCGGCCCGGCGCCTACCTGCGGATCATCGGCGAGGGCGAGCTGGGCGCGGACGACGAGGTCCGCGTCATCCACCGGCCCGACCACGGCGTCACCACCGGCGCCGTCGCCCGTATCTATCTGCGAGAGGGCGAAGACGCCGAGCATCTGCTTCGGGCGCCGCAACTGCCGTCGAAGTGGCATGACTGGGCGCGACAGAGGGAGCCCGCGCGGGTGCCCCGAAGCGGATAGCGGCACCACTCTCATCACATCACGGCGCGAGGTGCACCGTGCTGCTCAAGGGCAAACGCGCCCTCATCATGGGGGTCGCGAACAAGCGAAGCATCGCCTGGGGGATCGCGCAGGGCTTCCACCGCGAGGGCGCCACCTTGGCCTTCACCTACCAGAGCGACCGGCTCAAGGAGAACCTGGTCGAACTGCTGGGCGAGTTCGGCGGCGCCGGCGCCTTCCCCATGTTTCCGTGCGACGTCACGTCGGACGAGCAGATCGCCGCCGTCTTTGCCGGTCTCCAGGACCGCTGGGGCGCGCTGGATGTCCTGGTCCACTGTCTGGCCTTCGCCGATCGCGAGGACCTGTCACGGCCGTTCTCCAGCATCTCGCGCAAGGGGTATGCGCTGGCCCTGGACATCAGCGCCTATTCGCTGGTGGCCTGCGCGGGCGCCGCGCGGCCGCTGATGCAGGCCGCGGGCGGCGGCAGTGTGATGACGCTCACCTACAACGCGGTTGACCGGGTCGTGCCCTCATACAATGTCATGGCCGTCGCGAAAGCGGCTCTGGAAACCGAGGTACGGTATTTGGCGTCGGACTTGGGGCCGTTGAACATCCGTGTGAATGCCATCTCCGCGGGCCCGCTGCGCACGCTTGCGGCGAGCGCGGTGAAGGGCCTGTCCGGCTTCCGGAATGCGGTCGAAGAGGTCGCTCCGCTGCGACGCAACATCACGCAGGACGAAGTCGGCGACGTGGCGGTGTTTCTGGCCAGCGACCTGGCGCGCGCGGTGACGGGCAACACGCTCTTCGTGGACAGTGGCTTCCACGTCATGAGCGTCGCGGGCCAGCTCGAGGTTGCGGGGAAGAAAGCGGAAGCTTAGAAGGTCCAGCCGCGCCAAACCGAGAGCACGGCGACAATGTTGTTGATGCCGTGGGCCACCATCGCCGGCACCAGGCTCCCGGTGCGCTCGTAGGCCAGCGCGAGCAGCAGCCCCAGCGCAAAGATCGGCAACGCGTGCACGACCTGCGTGTGTACTGCGGCGAAGAACGCGGCGCTGCTCAGGGCGCCGATCGCCACGCCCCACCGCGAACGCAGCCCACCGTAGACGAGACCCCGAAAGAAGACTTCCTCACCGATCGGCACGACGACCGCCAGGAGAAACAAGATCAGGGGCGCAAGCGACAGGCCCGCCGCCGACTGGAGCAAGGGCCGCAACGGATCCTGGAGGTGCTCGTAGGCGGCGAGGGCCCGCGCCGTTTCGTGTCCCTTGAACAGACCGATGAGCAACACGGCCAGCTTCTCGCTGACGAGCGACAGCGGCACGACGGCAGCCGCCACGACAACACCGATGCTCAGGTGGCGCAGCAGGCGGTCAAACCGAAGCCCCAGGCGCCCCACGTCGAGCCGGTAGCGCATGATGACCACGTAGACCGACAGCCCCACGAACGCGACGTTCTGGGCGATCGTGACGATCGAAAACGGGACGATGGTCAGCGGCTTGGACGGCTCGCTGAACGCCTCATACCCGACGAGATTCAGCGAGACCGCGAGAAACAGATAGAGCGGGATGAGCAACAGCGCGACCCCAACCATCTCGCCGGGACCCCACACGCCTGTGCGGCTCACCGGCCGAAACACCAGCAGATACAGCGGCAGCGCCACGGTTGCGGCGAGCGCCACAATGGTGAGCAGGGCCTGTTCGGTTGAGGGCAAGAGGTAGACGGCTGCGGGACCGGTCACGGTGTCAGGGGTGTTCGGTAATTCGCAACGGGCTTCCTCCGGTGGCAGGGGAGCCTTGTGCGGCACGCCGAAGTAATCTCGGCCGAGGTGTTCCATCGTGGTGCATATCTCCGTCTACCGTCGCTGGCGACCGAAAACCTTCGAAGAAATCATCGGGCAGGAACGCATTACGCACACCCTGCAGAACGCGCTCCGGACCGGCCGGACGACCCACGCGTACCTGTTCGCCGGTCATCGCGGCACGGGTAAAACCACGACTGCGCGGATCTTCGCCAAAGCGCTGAACTGCGCGCAGGGGCCGACGCCGACCCCAGACAACACCTGCCCATCCTGCGAAGCCATCGCGCGCGGGACGAGCATGGACGTCATCGAGATCGACGGCGCCAGCAACACCAGCGTCGACGACATCCGTGATCTCAAAGAAAAGATCGTCCTGGGGCCGACGCACAGCCGCTGCAAAGTCTACATTATCGATGAAGTCCACATGCTCTCGACCAGCGCCTTCAATGCGCTGCTGAAGACGCTGGAGGAACCGCCGCAGCACGCGGTGTTCATCCTGGTCACGACCGAACCGCACAAGATTCCGTCGACCGTCCTCTCGCGCTGCCAGCGATTCGACTTCCGGCGTGTCTCCTTCGCGGAGATCGTGGCGCGGGTGCGAATGATCGCGCAGCAGGAAGGTATCACCATCGATGAGGCAGCCCTGGCGCAGATCGTCCGAAGCGCCGATGGGTCGGTGCGCGACGCCGAGTCGGTGCTCGACCAGTTGAGCGCCTACACCGACGGAACGATCGACCTAGCCCTCGTGACGGGTGTCTTGGGTCTCGTCGATGAGGAGACTGCCTCCACGCTCGCCGACGCGACGCTGGCGCGCGACGTCGGCGCCACCCTGCGCCTAGCGCAAGAAGCGACCAACGCCGGAAAGGACGCGCGTCAGGTGCTGCGGACGCTGCTCGAATACTTCCGCGACCTGCTGCTCGTGAAGACCTGCGGTCCGGCCGCGTCCGGCATCCTCGATGCCCCCAAGGAACGGTTTGCGCAGTTGCAGACCCAAACCGAACGCACGAGCGTGGCCGACCTGCTCCGTGCGGTCCGCGTCCTCAACGATGCCTTCGCCGACGCGCGCTGGAGCACGCAGCCGCGGCTGGCACTCGAAGTGGCGTTGATCCGTATGGCCCGCCCGGAGATGGACCCGTCGGTCGAAGGGTTGCTGACCCGGGTCGAGCGTCTCGAAGCGGCACAGACCCGCGAGCCGCGGGCCGCGGATGCGCGCGGCGGGGACATGTCGCCCGCGCCCGCAGAATCACCCGTGCCCGAGCGTGCCACGCCGGCGCCGCCACCAGCGCCATTGCCGCCGCGCACGCCGCCACGCAAACCAACACCACGTGCGGACGCCGCGGAACCCCGCCCGGTTTCGGATCTCGTGACCATCGACGAAGTCCGCCGCCAATGGGCGCGAGTGCTCGAAGAAGTGAAACGAACCAAAATGATCTGTCATGCGCTGCTGATCGAAGGGACGCCGATGGAAGTCGACGGCAGCACGCTGGTCGTCGGCCTGCGCTCCGCGTACAATTTCCACGTCGACAACCTCCACCGCCCGGAGAACCGCGACGTGGTCGAGGGCGCGCTGACGCGCGTGCTGGGCCGGTCGCTTCGATTCCAATGCCGCCTGATCGAGGGCGCCGTGCCCGCGCCGGCCGCCGCCGCCGCGACCGCTCCTGCCACGTCGCTCGTCGCGCGGGCCCGGGAATTGTTCGGGGCCGAGATCGTTGAGGAGAAGGCCGCCGAATAGCGGACGCAGGAGCGTGACGAAGTGGGTCTGGGCAACATGGGCAAGATGATGAAACAGGTTCAGAAACTGCAGGCCGACATGGCGCGGGTTCAGGAAGAACTCGCTGCCGCCCGCGTGGAGGCCACGGCAGGGGGCGGTGTCGTGCGCGCGGTCGCCAACGGGCACGGCGAGTTGGCCGAGTTGCACATCGATCCAGCCGCGGTCGATCCGTCGGATGTCGGTATGCTGCAGGACCTCGTGCTGGCCGCCGTGAACGAGGCGCAACGCACCGCCCGCTCCATGGCCGAAGACCGCATGAAAGCCATTACCGGCGGCCTGAACATCCCGGGGCTCCCGGGCCTGTGAGCCCCCGCCGCCCTCAATGGACTATCCCGAACCGGTCGCCCGTCTGATCGACGAACTCTCGAAGATGCCGACCGTTGGGCCGAAGACGGCGCAGCGGCTTGCGTTCCACATCCTCCGGCTCTCCCCTGAAGAGGCCCGCGCGCTGGCCGAGGCTATCCTGAACGTGAAAGAAAAGATGCGCTATTGCTCGGTTTGTTTCACGATCACCGACATCGATCCGTGCGCGACCTGTTCGAACCCGGCACGAAGCGACCGCGTCATCTGCGTCGTCGAAGACCCGCGTGACGTTATCGCGCTCGAGCGGACCCGCGAATTTCACGGCAAGTACCATGTCCTCCACGGCGCCATCTCGCCGCTCGACGGCATCGGTCCCGACGAACTGAAGATCGCCGAGCTCGTCGCCCGGGTGCGCGCCGACGGCACGGAGGAAGTGATCGTGGCGACGAATCCCCGCGTCGAGGGGGAGGCGACCGCGATCTATCTGGCGCGCGTGCTCAAACCGCTGGGCGCGAGGGTCACGCGGATCGCGCACGGGCTGCCGGTCGGCGGCGATCTGGAATACGCGGATGAGCTCACACTGGCCCGGGCGCTGGAAGGCCGGCGCGACCTCTAGCGGCGCTACCCCTTAAGTGAACCCGCCAGCAATCCCCGGAGGAAGTACCGGCCCAGAAAAATGTAGACGAGCAGCGTCGGCAGGGCGGCCAGCAGCGCGCCCGCCATCTGCACGTTCCATTCCACGATTTGGCTGCCCGCCAGGTTTTGCAGCGCCACCTGCACCGGCTGCTGCGCCGGGTTGCTCGTGATCGTCACCGCGAACAGAAACTCGTTCCAGATCTGCGTGACCTGCCAGATCATCACGACCACGAAAGCAGGCACCGACAAG
>JBGQGY010000066.1:0-19723 GCA_041497675.1 bacterium
CATCACGCCCGCCAGGGCGCCGATGTGGTGCGCCCAGATACCCGCGCAGTTGACGACCACGTCGGTGCGAATCGTGCCCCGATTCGTCACGACCGCCGCCACCTGCCCGTCGCGCACGGTGATGCCCGTGACTTCGGTCTCTGTGTGGATCTCGGCGCCGCGGGTCCTGGCGCCCTTGGCCAGCGCAAAGGTCAGCCCGCTGGGATCGACGCTGCCGTCGGTGGGGAGATATGCCGCGCCGAGCAGCCCGCGCTCGCTCATGACCGGGAAGAGATCCACCGCCTGTTTTGGCGTCAGGATCTCCATCGGGAGTCCAAAGGTCTTGGCCGTCGCGGCATGACGACGCAATTCGAGCATCCGCTCGGGGGTGGAGCCCAGGCGCAGACTCCCGGTCTCTCGCCAGTCCGGATCGTGCTCCGTTTCGGCCAGCAAGGTGCGGTAGAGTTCCACGCTGTACATGATCATGCGGGTGAGACTGACCGACCCCCGAAGCTGTCCCACGAGGCCCGCCGCATGGAACGTCGCGCCGCCGGTCAGACCGCCCTTCTCGACGAGGACCACATCGCGCCAGCCCATCTTCGTGAGGTGATAGGCGATGCTGCATCCGTAGACGCCGCCCCCGATGATGACGGCCTGCGCGTCCGACTTCACGAATGATCCTCCTGGCGTGCTCTCGTGCTACCGATCCAGAGGTGCGCGGTCGGTCACGAACCGGAATCGATCTCCCCGATAGAGATCTTTACCGTATTCGATGGGCCGGCCCCGTGCGTCGAGCGACAGCCGTTCCTCCAGCATCAGCGCTGCGCCGGGCGCGACGCCCAGCAGTCTGGCTTCAAACTCCGTGGCGATTGTCGGCTCGAGACTCTGCCGCGCGCGGTTCACCTTCACGCCGTACTCGGTCTCCATGATCTCGTAGACGGAGCGCCGGGTCGTGTCGAACCGCTCAAATTTGGGGAAACGCCGCACCGGCATCCAAAACGTCTCGAGCATCACAGGCTCGCGATTCACTAGGCGCACGCGGCGGACGAGGTAGAGGGCCGAGGACACGGGCACGCGGAGTTGTCTGGCCACGGCCGCGCCGGCCGGTTGCTTTTCCAGCGTCACGACCTTCGCGCCGGGGCGGTAGCCGTACCTCGTCATCGTCCGGCTGAACGGGACGAGTCGCCCAGCCTGCCGCTCGATCTTGGGCCGCGCGACGAACGTGCCCGAGCCCTGCCGCCGATCCAGATAGCCTTCGGTCTCGAGCTTGCTCAGGGCCGCCCGGAGGGTCATGCGGTTCACGCCGAGGGTCTCACTCAACAGACGCTCGGCCGGCAGCCGTGCACCGGGACGCAGACCGCCCGATTCGATCTCGCTCAAGAGACTTTCCGCGATTTGCAGGTAGAGCGGCACACCTTCCGTAAAGCGGCTCGCCAGCCGCGAAGCGGCACCGGCGTTGGGCGTGGCGCGGGCGTTGCGCACGTGGTCTACCAATGACATAATGGTCTATACCATTAGACGCCGACGCCGTCGTGCATGTCAAGAGAAGCCGACGCTGCGTGCCGTCGCACGCGCGCCATGGTAGATCGGCTCACCTTCGATCCGGTCCATGTGGATCCGGACCTGATCCTGCGGCTGCAGAAGTACCGGCAGCTCGACACTGTGCCGCAGGTCGTTAAGGATGTGGCGCGCCGAATGGCCGCATCGGCCGAAGGTCTCGTTGAGCCGCAGGGATGGGTGTGGCGCGGACCGGTCAATCGGGTCGATGCGACCGGGCACGTCCAGATCGGGGACGCGGTGCGCTTCGAGAGCCCCACCCTGGTGCGCGTACTCGAGGGTGCGACCGAAGTCGCCGTCGTGGTGCTCACGATCGGCCCACGGCTGGAGCGGCGGGCGCACGAGCTGATCGGCGAGGAACAGCTGGTGGAGGGGTTGTTGTTGGACACGGCTGGTTGGGTCGCCATCGATGCGCTGCTCAAAGACACGCGCCGGCGGCTGGCCGCGGACGCCAAACCGCAGGGTCGCCGGCTCACGGGGCGCATGGCTCCCGGGTTTGCGGGATGGGGGCTCGAGCAGCAGCGCGAGCTGTTCTCGGCCTTCGACGGCGCCGCGCTCTCGGTGCACCTGACTGACTCCTGTGTGATGATTCCTCGCAAATCCGTCTCAGGGATCTATGGTCTTGTCCCGGTGACCTATGCCGGGTGACACCGTCACGGTGCAGTTTGCGCCGGGCGAGCGCCGGGTCGCGGTGCCCACAGGCACGACGCTGCTGCGCGCCGCCCAACAGTCGGGCCAGGAGATCGTAGCGACGTGCGGTGCACGCGGCCGTTGCCGCAGCTGCCGCGTACAAATCGTCGCGGGGCCGACCCCACCGGCGACGCTGGCCGACCGCGTCCATCTGGGCGATGACGAGGTCAGAGAACGCTACCGTCTCGCCTGCCAGACCGAAGCCTGGGACGATCTCTCGGTCGTCGTTGCGCCGATCTTCGAAGAGACATCGTTCCAGATCCTCGCCGACACGAGCGCGCTGCGCTCGGCCGCGGGGTTCACGCTCGATTCCGGCGTCCGCAAGGAGTTCGTCACCCCGACCCCGCCGTCCAGCGAAGAGCACCCGGACTCGGATCTCGAGGCGCTCCTCCGCACTCTCGACGGCGCGATCACCGACGTGTCCGTGGACGCCCTGCGGCGGCTGCCGGCGCTGCTGCGATCGGCGCCGGGGGTGACGGTGGCGGTGTTCGACGGCACGCTGCTCGGGATCGAATCCGGCGACACTCGCCGTGACGCGTACGGCGTGGGGTTCGACGTTGGTACGACGACGGTGGTCGGGTACCTAATCGATCTGTCGAGCGGCACGGTAGCCGCGACCGCCTCCGGTCTCAATCCGCAGGCGGCGTTTGGCGGTGACCTGATGTCGCGCATTGCGTTCGCGCAGGAAGGGCCGGCCAACGTCCGCCAGCTGCACACCCGAATCATCCAGTCGATGAACAGCCTGATCGACGAAGCGTGCGAGCGCGCGGGCGTCACGCGCGATCGCATCTACAAGGCCGCAGTGGTCGGCAACACGGTGATGCACCATCTGGTGCTGGGGATCGACCCGACGTTTGTTGGGCAGGCCCCCTACGCCCCCAGCATCCGCCGCAGCGTCCGCGTCGCCGCATCAGACGTGGGGCTGCGGCTGAACCCGCCGACACCCGTCTTCTTGTTGCCGATCGTCGCGGGATTCGTCGGCGCCGACGCGCTGGCCATGATCCTGTCTACGCGGATCTACGAGAGCCGAGAACCGCGGATCGCGGTGGACATCGGGACCAACGGCGAGATCGTCCTCGGTTCGCATGACGGTCTGATCGCCTGCTCGGCCCCCGCGGGGCCGGCGCTGGAGGGCGCGCAGTTGCAGTGCGGCATGCGCGCCGCCCGGGGCGCGATCGATCAGGTTCGCATCGATGGAGCGGTGCACTACCACGTCATCGGGTCGGATGCGCCGTTGGGGATCTGTGGGTCGGGCATCCTGGATACGATCGCCGGTCTGCTCGACACCGACATCCTCGATGCCTCCGGGCGGCTGCATCCCGAGGCGCCGCAGGCGCTTCCGGACGATCTCCGCAGGCGTGTGATCACGCTCCCAGATGGTCTGACGGCTTTCGTGCTGGCGCGGGCGGCCGAGACCGCGACAGGTGCCGATATCCTCTTGACCCAGGCGGATATCCGGCAGGTGCAGCTGGCGAAAGGCGCGATCCGCAGCGGGATCGACATGCTGCAGCGGCTGACCGGCACACCAAACGATCGGCTCGCCGAGTTGATGCTGGCGGGCGGGTTTGGCAACTACCTGAACATCCCCAATGCCATCCGGATCGGGCTCATTCCCCACCTCCCGGTGGAGCGCGTGTCGTACGTGGGCAACGCAGCCGGGCTGGGCGCACAGATGGCCGTGATCTCCGAGAGCGAACGCCGGCGCGCCGACGAGATCGCGCTCACCGTGCGCCACGTGTCGCTGGCGACACATCCAGATTTCCAAGATGTCTTTTTGAACGCGTTGCAGTTTCGATAAGGAGCGTGCGCCGATGGCTGCGAGGGGCAAAGAACTGTTGGACCGGCTGAAGTCCGAAGTACTCGTCCTGGACGGCGCGATGGGCACGATGTTGTTTGACGCCGGGCTGGTCGACGGCGGGTGCCCAGAGTTGTGGAACGAGACGCGGGGCGATGTGGTCGCCGGCATCCATCGCGCGTACTACGAGGCCGGAGCGGACATCGTCGAAACCAATACTTTCGGCGGCACGCGGCTCAAACTGGCGCCTTACGAATTGCAGGACCGCGTCCGCGACCTCAACTATGCGGGGGCCCGTCTGGCGAGGTCGGTGTGTCCTCCGGGCAAGTACGTCGCCGGGTCGGTTGGGCCCACCGGGCATCTCCCGGACACGCTCGCGGCCATGGGGGACATCTCACTGGATCAGATGCGCGCGAGCTTCACCGAGCAGGTCATCGCGCTGGCCGAGGGCGGCGTCGACCTCTTCGCGATCGAGACTATGATGATTCCCGACGAGGTCACCACCGCCATCAAGGCCGCCAAGGACGCCACCGATTTGCCGGTCATGGCGACCATGTTCTTTCAGTACAACAAGCACAAGAGCCTGGATCGCACGCTGTGGGGTTCATCCCCGGCGGACGTCGCCCGGCTGTTGTTCGACGCCGGGGCGGATATCGTGGGGTGCAACTGCGGCGAGGGCGGGCCCGGCCGCGCCGCCGTGATCATCCGCGAGATGCGGCAGGTGGCATCGGGGTTTCTTGCCGTCTATCCGAACGCGGGCATGCCAAAGCTCGTGGACGATCGGACGGTCTACGAGCTACCGCCCGACGAGATGGCGGCAGGCTATCCTGCGATTCTCGACGCTGGAGCGAACGTTGTCGGTGCGTGCTGCGGCAGCACGCCGGAGCATATCCGCCGCATCGCCGCCGTTGTGCACCGGGGCACCCTTGTGAAGGAGGGTCGGTCGTAGCCATGGTGAGCTTCCTCGAGATCTGCAGACGCGCCGCGACGGGCCCGATCGTGGCGCCCGACGACTTCGACATGGAGCGGTTCGTGCCGAGCCTGCGGAACGCGATCAAGAAACATGGGCTGCAGGCGCCACCCAAGGACGTGATCATCCCCTGGGATGATGACCTGGCAGATCGTATCTATCTGGCCGCCAAGGATTTCCTGGTCGACACCGGGTGCTACTGCCCGGACACGAACCGGGTCATCATGTTCACGCGCGAAGAGCTGGAAGAATCGATCCACCATGCGCCCACGCAGTGCCCGCTCGGCGAGGGCAAGGAAGCCGGCTTCATGCGCCCCCGCCGCCCGGAGGATCCACAGATCCCCTGGTGCCACGTGGGCGGCGGGATCCCCGTATCCTCCGATGAGATCGCGTCGGCCGTCGTCGAAGGCTACGCGCGAATCCCGCACGCCGACTCGATGAGCATTCCGGCGCTCACGCAGCTCCGCGGCATGCCGGTGCAGGCCGGCGCGCCGTCTGAAATCTATGCGGCGATCCAGTCGGTGCGGATGGGGCGCGATTCGATGCGGCGCGCGGGGCGGCCGGGTCTACCGATCATCAACCTGCTCTCATCGTCGGCATCGCCCATGGGCGTGCTGGCCGTGACCAACCGCGAGTACGGGTTGCGGCCGTCCGACGGATGGCTGATTGTCTCGCTCTCCGAGCTGAAGCTCGACTACAACGTATTGAACAAGACCGCCGCGATCCTGTCCTTCGGGGGCAACGTGGGGTTTGCCGCAGGGGCCATCTATGGCGGGTTTGCCGGCGGGGTGATCGGCTGCGCGGTGCTGAACGCCGCGTATATCATGGTCGGGCCGCTGCTGGTCAACGCCACGTATCATCTGCTCTACTCGCTGCATATTGCGCAGTCGAACTCGACCGCGCGCGAAGTGCTGACCAGCGTCGCGCTCGGCTGTCAAGCCGTGAGCCGCAACATGCCCTTCCCCTATTTCGATCTCGGATACACGGCGGCCGGGACCGCCACCCCACAACTCTACTGGGAGAGCGCCGCGCGGATCATTACCGATGTGGTCTCGGGGGCCAACATCGAAACCGTGCACCCGGCCAAAGGCATCCTGCTGGACAACTATAGCCCGATGGAGATGCTGTTTGACTGCGAGGTGGCGCACGCGGCCGCCGGGATGACACGGCGGGATGCGAACGAGATCGTCAAGGCGCTGCTGGCGAAATATGAGCCGCATTTGAAGAATCCACCGGAGGGCCAGCGGTTCCAGGACTGTTTCAATATCGATACCCTTGAACCGACGCCACAACACTACGAGGTCTACACGAACGCCAAAGCGGAGCTGCGCCAACTCGGGCTCCCGCTGCGGGGAGGGTAACCGGTTGGACGAGGCAGAGATTCTAGACGGGTTACGACAAGCCGTTCTGGATTACGACCACGAGGCCGGGACGCGCCTGGTCCGCCAGGGGCTGGACCAGGGGATTCCCCCGCTCCGTCTCATCGAGGAGGGGCTGTCGCGCGGCATCGCCGTCATCGGCGCGAAGTTTCAGGCGATGGAGATCTTCCTGCCCGAATTGATGATGGCGGCCAAGGTCTTCCTCGAAGCCATGAAGATCCTCGAACCCGTGATCCTGGCCTCCGGTGAGGGCAAGCACAAGCGCGGCGTAGCCGTGATCGGCACGGTGAAGGGTGACGTCCATTCGATCGGCAAGGATCTCTTTGGCACCCTGCTGAAAGTCGCGGGCTTCGAGGTGCACAACCTGGGCGTCAACGTGCACCCGGGCAAGTTCATCGAAAAGGTCGAGGAAACCGGCGCGCAGATCGTCGGCCTGTCGGCGCTGATGACCACGACGATGCCATCGATGCGCGAGGTCATCGAGTTCTTCGAGGCCCGGGGGCTGCGGGAGAAACACACGATCATGATCGGCGGCGGCCCGGTGACCGAATCCTATTGCCGGAAGATCACGGCCGACGCCTATGGAGAGACGGCGCAGGACGGGGTGGATCTGGCGATCAAGTTCGTGGAGCAGATGCGGGCGGCAGGGTTAGGACGGCATTGACGCGTGCATAGTATGATTGAGGCACCCAACCATCCCGCTGACGACGAGAGGAGAAACGATGTCTGTCGCAGAGAACACCAAGCTTGATGAGGACTTCATGGCCGCCTGGAACGCGCACGACGCGGACCGCGCGATCGCGCTGCTGGCCGATGACGTAGTCTGGCAGGATGTCACCATCCCGGAGGCCATGCGTGGCAAGACCGCGGTCCGACAGTACATTCAAGGCTGGTTCAAGGCATTTCCGGACATGAAAGCCGTCGTGAAGAACCGCGTCGTGACCGAAGAGCAGGTTGCAGCCGAGCTCGAATTCACGGGGACGAACACCGGCCCCTTGCAGATGGCGCCCGGCATGCCGGCGATTCCCGCGACCGGAAAGAAAGTCACGGGTAAGGGAACGTACTTCGTGCGCATTCGGAACGGCAAAGCAGCTACCGTCCACACATATCCCGACGCCGCCGGAATGATGATGCAGCTTGGACTGGTCCCGCGGCCCGGCGCATAGATTGCGGACGCGCGAGTGGCCGAGTATCGCATCACGTACTGGAGAGATATCCCGTCACAGGTCGAGGCGTTCGCCGGTGCTGAGCGGGTGCGGCGCCTGCTGAGCAGCCGGTTCCAGGAGTTGATCGACGCCGCGGCGATGCGGCAAGGTCTGATTGGCACCGATGCCTACCTGGAGGCGTGGCGGATGAGCCCTGTCCTCTCGATGCCCGGCACACCGAGCGAGGTCGCCGAGGCGCTTGCGGCAGGGCTCGAAGAGCAGTTCGCGGAAATACGGGACGGTGCCCTGAGCGGGCTCTGACAGCCAGGTGCACACTGTGGAGGGGTGGCCACGGTGGAGGTACACACCCGGTCCTCGGGTACGATGCCCGAGATCTACGACCACCATCTCGGTCCCGTCCTCTTCGGGCCGTACGCCGCTGACCTGACGCGCCGTGTGACCATCCTTCCAGACGGTCCGGTCTTGGAGACCGCCTGCGGGACCGGCATCCTCACGCAGCGACTGCGCGCTCACCTCCCCGCGCGCACGCCCCTCGTCGCCAGCGACCTGAGCGACTCGATGCTCGAGTACGCTCGCGCAAAGCACGGCGAGATCGGTCACGTCGAGTGGGAGCAGGCGGACGCCGGCGCCCTGCCGTTTCCCACAGCCTCGTTTGCGGCCGTGGCCTGTCAGTTCGGTTTGATGTTCGTCCCAGACAAGAAGGCCGCGATTCATGAATGCCGTCGGGTTCTCGTTGACGGTGGATTGGTCGCCCTCAGTGTCTGGGACAGTTTCGCGCACAACCCTTTTGCCCGCGTGGCGGACGAAACCATCGCCGGTTTCTTCCCGACGGATCCTCCGCGCTTTTACGAGGAAGGCCCCTTTGGGTTCCATAATCCCAAGGTTCTGCGCGATCTACTTGACGCCAGCGGCTTTGGTCATGTGTGGATCGAGCGCGTCACCCTCGAGGCCCTCAGCCCCTCGGCGGAATCGTTTGCGGTAGGGCTCGTCCATTGCAATCCTGCAATCAAAGCACTAGAGGACCGTGGGGGCTCGCCCAACCCAATCGTCGCGGCTGTCGCTGAGGCGCTCGCGCGCCTGGGCGGTGAGCGTCCGTTTCGGTCGACGATGCAGGCTATCGTCGCGACGGGTCGCGCCGGCGCCTAGAAATCCACCTCATCGAACCACTCGCCGGCCAGCAGGTGCCGCTCGATCGCCCGGCGCACGAACGGAATTGTGCCGCTGGGGAGTGCGTCGACCGCACACCACCGGACGTCATCGCATTCACCGCGAGGGTACGCTTCGCCGGTCCACCGTCTCGTTCTCAAGAAGAAGTCCACGCCCTCACCACTCGCTGATCTGAAGTGCGCCACGCCGATCACATCCAGATCCCCGAAATCGATCTCCACCCCAATTTCCTCTCGACACTCGCGCGCGGCCGTCTGTGTGACCGACTCACCACCTTCGAGCCGGCCGCCGGCGAGACCATAGTGTCCGTCCTCAAACCCGGTGCCGTGGCGTCTCACCAGGAGGACCTCGTTGGACCGCAGCAGGACGGTATGAACCGCGACGATCTGCCCGGACCCAGTCATCTCGACTCCGCCAGCCACGCTGGGACGCGGGGGTCCCGCACCTGCGCCTCATACCGATCAAAATGCTTCCGCCCGTATCCCACAAAATCGTAGTCCAGATGCGAGACCGTCACCTGCACCATCGCCCACATCGCCTCGCGCAGGTCTGAGATGATCTTCATGAGCTTGAGACGCGCGACCGCCGTGGGCGTCACGTGTCCAAAGTACGCGTGCAGCAGCACGGCCTCTTCCTCATCCGTGAGCAGATGATGCACGGCGAAGTTGCCGAGATCGAAGAACAGATCCCCCATCGCCGCGTACTCCCAATCGATGATCCACACGCGGTCTCCGTCGGCGATGAAGTTCGCGCGCAGCAGGTCATTGTGACAGGGCCGCGGCGGATCCGGTGGACCCAGCGCGGCGTCCAGACGGTTCGCCTGCGCCAGCATCCAGTCAAACCGTTCCGGCAGGGGCGCGCCGCGCGGCGCGGACCAGGCCAGGTAGTCGCGGACCGTCTGAAACGGGGAGAAGGTTCCGGGAAACGCCGGGCCCGTATGGTAGCGGCGCACCGCCTCCGCCACGCGGCGCAACATCGACGGCTGGTGCATCTCATCGGCGGGGACCGCTGTGCCGGGGATGAACCGCGTCACAAGAATGCCGGTGTCCTTGAAAAACGCCACAGCCTCGGGTGCCACGCCCGCCTGATGGGCGGCCGCATGACAGGCATGCTCGCGCGGTCGGTCGATGCCGAGGCGCCCGCTGTCATCCCCCGGGATGCGGACGACGTAGATCTGATCGCCAACACTCACTCTATAGTTGACGTTGGTGATACCGCCGGGCAACGCCTCGACGACAAGGTCCTGACGGGATGCCCATCCCATGCGGGTGATGACATCGTCAAGCATCATCTAGCTTCAGGACCCGCGGACTCTCGGCCGCGAAGCGGCACGCGACCCGCGCACCGATCGGAAACGCACCCGCGCGCGTGCTCTGGACATCCGCTGCCAGGTCGGCGCCGGAGTCCGCCGCGATCTTTATCCGCGTAATGGCGCCCAGGAAGGAATGGGAGGTGACCTGGCCCGCGAGCGTGCCCCCAGGCGCCTCACCAGGTAGCAGGGCCGTCACCTCGACCGACTCGGGCCGCACCAGCACCAGCACCTTCTGCCCCCGGGGCAACCCGTGTACCGCGGTCACCTTGAGCTGCAGGCCGCGGCAGTCCACGACGGACTCGCCACCGTCCACGACCTCTCCGCTCAGGCGGTTCATCGTACCAACGAACTCTGCCACGAAGGGCGTCGCCGGCGAGCCATAAATCTCGGGGGCCGTCCCGAGTTGCTCGATCCGACCGGCGGACATCACGGCGATCCGATCGGAGATTGAGAGCGCTTCCTCCTGATCGTGCGTGACGTAAAGGGCCGTGATGCCCAGGTTCGTTTGAATGCGACGGATCTCTTCGCGCAACTGCACGCGGACGCGGGCGTCGAGCGCCGAGAGTGGCTCGTCCAGGAGCAGCACTCGTGGCTCGATGGCGAGGGCCCGGGCGAGGGCGACGCGCTGCTGCTGCCCGCCCGACAGTTGATGCGGATACCGAGTGCGCGCCCGAGCCAGCCCGATGAGGTCGAAGAGTCGCCCGACGCGCCGCTTCTGCTCATCCTGAGGGACCTTGCGCAACCGCAATCCGAACGTCACATTCTCTTCGGCGGTCATGTTGGGAAACAGGCTATACGCCTGGAACACCATGCCCATGTTGCGCCGGCTGGCCGAGAGATGGGTGATGTCTCGGTCCTGGAGCAACACGGTGCCGGCGTCGGGATGCTCAAACCCGGCCACGATTCGCAACGCCGTCGTCTTCCCACACCCGCTCGGACCGAGTAGCGTGAGGAACTCGCCGGCGCCGACTGCCAGATCGAACTGCTCCAGCGCCACAACATCGCTGAAGTTCTTCCGCAGTCCGCGCAGTTCCAGGTAGGCCATCTCTATCTCGCCCCGGCCGCGTGCCCGGCTGCGCCCCGTCCGAAGACCTGAATGAGACCCATACACGCCCACGTCAGCGCAAAACTGATGATGGCAAGCGCCGACGGCTCATAGGCGCGATTTGCGCCGATGAGCTGCAGATAGGGCCCGAACGCCGGTCGATCCAAGAGGCTCGCCATCGTGAACTCGCCGATGACGATGGCGAAGGTCAGAAACGCGCCGCTCAACACTCCCACGCGCACGTTGGGAAGGATCACGCGGAACAAGATCGTCGACCACCCGGCGCCCAGGCTCTGCGCGGCCTGCGTGAGCGTGCGGACGTCAATGGCGCGCAAGGCCGTGTCGACCGAACGGTACACGTACGGCAAGGCCAACGTGACATAGCTGAACATCAGCAGCACGTCCGTGGCCCGCTCGCTGCCCGTCAACGGCAAGATCGAGGAACTGTTGTAGATCCGCAGGTATCCGAACACCAGCACGATGGCGGGGATCACCAACGGCAGCAGCGTGATGAATTCCACGACCGGCCGCAACCGAGGCAGGCGCAACTGGATCCAGTAGGCGGTCGGCACCACCAGGACGATACCCATGACAATCGTGGCGAGCGCCAGCACGATGGAATAGGTGATCGTCGCGCCGAATTGCGGATCCGCGAGAACGATCCGATACGCTTCCAGGCTGTACCTCCCGCGAACGTACCGGAGCGAAAACTCAAACGTCGCCGCCAGCGGGACGAGGAAATACAGCGCGCCGAGCAGCATTGCGAGCCACGATCCGAGGCGACTGCCTTTCATCGCAACCACCTCTCGCTACGTCCGCGCAGCCAAATGTACGCTGCGTTCGATAGACCGGTGGTGACAATCATCCCTAACGCCAGCGCGTAACCGAGGTTCGGATTGTGTAGCACGTCCCCGCGAATCTGCGCATACAGGACGAGGGTGACGATGTTCAGCGAACTGCCGGTGAGCGCGTAGGCGGTCGCCACGGCGCCGAAGGCATTCGCGAACAGGAGCAATGTCGATCCAAGCAGGGGCGGCCACAGGATAGGCATGGCGATGTACCGCCAGTACTCCCAGGTGCTTGCGCCGAGATTGGTCGCCGCTTCGCGCCATTCTCGTTTGAGCCCATCGATCGCCGGCGCGAGAATCAGCACCATCAATGGGATCTGAAAATACATGTACGTGAGCGTCAGGCCCGCGAAACTCAAGAGATTGAACCCTGCGTCGTAGATGTTGAATCCGAAGACGTTGATGAGCAGAGCCGTCACGAGCCCGGTTCGTCCGAGCGTCGCGAGGAAGGCAAAAGCCAGGGGTACGCCCGCGAAGTTGGAGGCGACGCCCGAAAAGGTCATGAGCGTCGGCCGCACCCAGGCGGGCAGGCCACCCGTCATCGCGGCATAGGCCAGGGCGAAGCCGACGAGTGCGCCGCCGAGCGCCGATGCCGCGCTGACTTTGATGCTGATCAGATAGGAGCTCAGGATGGTGGGGCTAAACAGGTCCCGGATGTTGGCCAGGGTGAGATGGCCTTGGGCGTCTTGCAGGCCGCCAACGACGAGCAGACCGGTAGGCAAGATCAAGAACATCAGGGCAAAGACAAAAAAGGGCATAACGCCCACCCACGCCCATGACACCCGACTGACTGGTGCCGACGGGGCAGGAGGGGGGGCGATTGTCAGGGGTCTTGCCTGTGCCACATAGACCTTCTGCGCCCCCACCCCTCCCCCGGATTCACCGGGAGAGGGGTGCGCGGCACGTTGGGGGTTACTTCACATTCGCCCCGACAACGGTGTCCCACTGCTTCGTGATGGTTTGCTTCACTGGGCCCTGCTGCGCGAGCGTCGGGAAGAGCGCCTTGGCATAGGCATCCGCAGGCGGGAGCTTTGCCAGCATGTCGGCCGACACCTTGTTGTTCTTCACCATGTTCTGGAAGCGAATCGGGTGGCAGTACGCCTTGAGCAAGCCCAGCTGCCCGGCGTCCGAGTAGAGGTGCTCCATCCACAGCTTCGCCGCGTTCGGGTGAGGGGCGTACGCGCTGATCGCCTGGACGTACACGCCCGCCACGACGCCGGTCTTGGGCACGACGACGGCGACCTTGGGGTTACCCTTCAGCGTGTCGCGATCGGCCAGCGCGTTGTAGTCCCAGCGAATGATGATCGGCGTAGCGCCTTGGGCGAGCGACGCCACTTTGCCGATGACGGGTACGAAATTTCCGCGCTTGTTCAGATCCGCAAAGAACTTCAGACCCGCATCCGCCGCTCCGGCCACATTCCCCTTCGAGACCGATAGACCCGCCGCGAACACGCCCTGAATCGCCTGATTCGACGTGCGGGGATCGCCGGCTAGGGCCACCGAATTCTTGTAGTCCGGCTTGAGCAAGTCTGCCCAGTCGGCCGGTTGGGTCTTGACGGTGTCGGCGTTGATCTCAAAGGTCAGGACGCCATAGTAATCGCCGTACCAATACCCGTCCGCGTCCTTCGCGTCGTTTGGCATCGTGCTCCAGGTGGCAACCTTGTAAGGCTGGAGCAACCCGTCCTTCCTCGCCGATGGGCCAAAGGACAGACCGACGTCGATGACGTCCGGCGCCTGAGGCCCCTTGTTGCCCTTGTTGGCCTTGATGGCCTCGATCTCATCACCCGAGCCGGCGTCCGGATTCAACTCGTTCACTTTCAAGCCGTACTTCTGCTTGAAACTGTCGATGATTGCGCCATAACCGCACCAGTCGCGCGCCAGCGCGATCACGGAGAGCTGGCCTTCCGCCTTCGCGGCGGCCACGAGTTTGTCCATGGCCATTTGCCCGGTCGCGACCGGGACAATCGCCAGGATGACCATCGTGGCGATCGCCAACACGCGTGTCGATGTGAGCTTCATGCCTCGCCTCCCTTGAAAATGAGGATGCCCAAAGAGTACCGTATCGGGGCTGCCAATTCCTTGTGCCACGCGCTCAAGGACTACGGCGGTGCCGTCACCAACTCCCCTACACGATGCGGACCACCGTCGAAGAGGCCATCAGGCACATCCCATCCTGGGGAAATGCATCTTCGGTTGTCATCTCCCCACTGCCCGGAGGCCTGACAAATTTCAACTACCGTGTGGATGTAGGCGGCGAGGCATTCCACCTGCGGATCTGGGCCGAACGAACCAGCCTGCTCGGCATCGACCGGATGCGGGAGCACCGGTGCGCTGTGACGGCCAGCCGGTGCGGTGTCGCTCCGGAAGTGGTCCACTTCTTGCCGGATGCCGGCATTATGGTGACCAGATTCGTCTCGGGCCGATCGCTGCCGCCGGGCACCGCGGTGTCCCCCGATACGCTGGCGCGGGTCGTGCGATCGATGCGACGATATCATGATGGCGCCGCCTTCGAAGGGACATTCTCACCGTTTGACACCCTCGAAGGGTATCTGCGAACGGCGCGCCGCCGCCGCGCGCCGCTCCCGCACAACATCGACGAGCTCTACGCGCAGGTGCGCGATATCGAGGCGGCCGTCCAGACCGGGCGCGCGAGCCTACGCCCGTGTCACAACGACCTTTGGGGCCCCAACGTGATCGACGACGGGACAGAGGTGCGTTTTGTCGACTGGGAGTACGCGGGCATGGGCGACGTGTGTTTCGATCTCGCCAATTTTGCGATGAACCACTCGACGGCGGACGCTCATGACCACGCGCTGCTCGAAGCCTACTTTGGCGGGGTTCCGCCCCACATGGCGGCGAGGCTGAAGCTGCTCAAGATCGTCGCCGAGCTTCGAGACGCGATGTGGTACCTGGTGGCGCTCAGTGTGCCGATCGATACGGCGGGGTTCGTCCAGCGCGCGGGGATCCACTTCGAGCGCTGCCGGCACGCGCTGGCCGACCCACGCGTGCCGGGCTGGCTGGACCAGGCCGCCCGCGGATAGACGGAACGACCTGGCACTCGAGCCAGTTCCGCAGTTCGCGGCACCGGACGCTCTCATCCAGCACGTCGTCGTCCATGCCCAGGGCCCACCGCAGGTCCTTGCGACCCGGGGCGCGCGCGAGTGAGTCGATCTGATCGATGGACGCGAGCGCCGCGGTACCGTCCGCAAAGAACCCCTCACGGACCAACGCGTCGACGCGCGACGCCATCAGCCGCGCCACGTGATAGAGATCGAACTCGGGATGGTACTGCGTCCCCCAGAACACTCCATTCTTGTGTGTGATCTCCAACGCCTGGACCTCTGAGTGCTCGTTTGCGGCGAGCACGGCCGCGCCCGCCGGAAGCCGTGTCACCTCATCGAGGTGCGAGGCGAATACGTCAAAAACATCGGGCTTCCCGTCATACATCGGATGCCGGCGGCCGGCCGGGGTCAGACGCACCTTGCGACCGATGCCGATCTCGCGCCCGCGGCCGCTCTTGCCCACCTCGCCCCCGGCCGCCATGACCGCGATTTGGGCGCCCCAGCAGCTGCCAAACGTCGGCCGGCCGGTTTCAAACAGGTGGCGGGCGAACTCGATCTGACGTGTCACGCGCGGATCGTCTTCATAGGCGGTCAGATTGGAGCCGGTCCACACAAACCCGTCGAACCCGTCAATCCACCGCCGGTCGGGCACGGGTGCGTCCAGATCGGCCAGATACAAGGTCTCGAAGACCATGTGAGGCGCCAGTCGGCCGAACACCCTGACAAACAACTCATCGGCCCCACAAGCTCCGGCCTGCGCGAGAACGTCGCGCGTCGCACGTGGATATCCGTTGATAATGCACAGCCGCATAGGCAGAGGGGGTTCGGGAGGATGCAGGGAAATCCTGTGCATCAGCCTTGCTGGAGGACGCTTCATGCATTTCCGCATGAGCATCGACGGTGAAGACGTGCCCGCCGCGAGTGGGCAGACCTTTGACGTCACGAACCCCGCGACCGGCGAGGTCGTCGCCGACGTGGCCAAGGGCGGCCTGGAGGACGTCGACCGAGCGGCCCGCGCGGCGCAGACCGCGTTCAAGGACGGCCGCTGGGCGGGTATGAGCGCCACCGATCGGGGCCGGGTGCTGCTGCGGCTGGCGAACCTGATCCGCGAGCATGTCGAAGAACTCGCAACACTGGAGACGGTGCAGGGCGGCAAGACGATCGCGGATTCGCGCGGCGAGGTCGAGGGCGCGGCCGGCTGCTTTGAGTACTACGGAGGCGCCGCGAACAAAGTCTTTGGCGAGACAATCCCGGTCGCGGATCGCGGTCTCGACTTCACGCTGCGCGAGCCCATCGGTGTGGTCGGTCTGATCGTCCCGTGGAACTTCCCGTTCATGATTGCGTCCTGGAAGGTCGCCCCGGCCCTGGCGACGGGCAACTCGGTCATCCTCAAACCGGCATCGTATACACCGCTGACCGCGGTGCGGCTCGCCGCGCTGGCGCTCCAGGCGGGCGTCCCGCCGGGCGTCATGAACGTCATCACCGGTCCCGGCGCCACGGTCGGTGCCGCCTTGGTCACCCACCCCGCCGTCGGCAAGATCGCGCTGACCGGCGAGACGACCACCGGCATCCAAATCATGAAACTGGCCGCCGACAACATGACGCGCCTCTCGCTCGAACTGGGCGGCAAATCGCCGAACATCATCTTTGCCGACGCCGATCTGGAGCGGGCCGCGCAGGCCGGGACCGCGGCGGTCTACGGTAACGCGGGCCAGGACTGCTGCGCGCGAAGCCGGGTTTTCATCCAGCGTCCCGTCTACGAGCGTGTGGCCGCGTTGTTCGCCGACGCCGCCCGGCGGACGCGCGTGGGCGATCCGCTCGATCCGTCGACGGAGATGGGGCCGGTGATCTCGACCGGGCAACGCGACCACGTCTTGCGCTACATCGGCATCGGCCGAGACGAAGGGGCACGTGTGGCGTTTGGCGGCGCGCCACCGGCCGATCCCGCGCTGGCGCGGGGGGCCTATCTACTGCCCACGGTCCTGACGGACGCCGGCAACCAGATGCGCGTGGCACAGGAGGAGATCTTCGGACCGGTTGCGTGTTTGATCCCGTTCGACGACGAAGCCGACGTGATCGAGATGGCGAACGACTCACCCTATGGACTCTCGAGCTCGGTCTGGACCCGAGACATCGGCCGGGCGCTGCGCATGGCCAGGGCCATCCGCACGGGCGTGTTGAGCATCAACACGAATCACAGCGTGCATCAGGAAGCGCCGTTTGGCGGGGCCAAGATGAGCGGGTTTGGTCGCGAGCTCGGTATGAACGCGCTCGACCTGTATACGGAGGTCAAGAACGTCTTCATCGCCACGTAGTATGCCTCGCCGCGCCTTCGGCCTCGGCGACGCCATGGTGCTGGCGACGGTGCTATTGTGGGGCGCCTCGTTCACGGTGATCAAGTCCGCGTACGACGAGTTCACCCCGCTTGCCTTCGCCGGCATCCGCTTCGTCATCGCGTCACTCGGTCTGCTCGCCATCCTCGCGGTCTTGCGACACCCGCTGTCGGTCCAGCGCCGCGATCTGGTGCGCGTCGCCGCTGTTGGGCTTTTTCACGTGGCCTTCTATCAGATCTTCTTCGGGGTGGGGCTGAAGTACACGACGGCGAGCAACTCGGTGCTGATCATCAACACGGCGCCGGTCATCACGGCGTTGTTGGTCTGGCTGACCCGAGCCGAACCGATCACGTGGCGGCAGGCGGTGGGGATCGCGCTCGCCTCCGCCGGCGTGATCCTGCTCGTCGAAGCCGGCGGGAGTCTCTCCGCAGGCCACCTCAAAGGCGATCTGATCACCATGCTGGCAGCCCTCTCGTACGCGGTGACCCCGGTGATCGTGCTGCCGCTCTACCAACGGTACAGTTCGCTCACGATCATGACGTTTGGGATGGTCGCCGGGACCGTGGTCCTGCTGATCGTGGGCCTGCCGGAACTCGCTCGGCAGTCCTGGACGGTCTCGTCGATCGCGTGGGCGCAGCTCGCCTACGCGGCGTTGGGCGCGGGCACGTTGGGGTATCTCTTCTGGTACGAGGGCATCCGCCGTATCGGTCCCACGCGGGCGGCCGCCTATTTCTATCTGATTCCACCGGTCGGGGTGATTATCGCGGTCAAAGTGCTCCACGAGCCCTTCGGGATGCTGCATCTCGCCGGGGCGTTCGTGATCATCGCCGGCGTCGCGCTGACCCGCTGGCCCGCGCAGCGTCCGGCGCAGGATCGGTCCTAGTCGGTCTCCTGACGCACAAACCAGGGCACCGCCGCCAGGCTCACCAGGCGCTCTGACCCGTCGAAGAGATCCGACAACTCCGGGATCGTCACGCGGAGCTCGTACTCGTCGACGCGATCGACGCCCGCCGGTACACTTCGTACGACGTCGATCAACGCCTCGGACTGGTACTGTCTGTGGATCGACGGGTCGGTCGCCGACCGCATCACCGTCGGCCAGGAGCGCCGGATGGGGACGCCGCGCTCGTATCGCAGATGCAGATCGAGATGGCCTCCGCCATCGGGTCTGATGACAAACCGCTCGGTGCACACGGTGCGCAGCCCGGTCCCCGCCGCGCGGCTGTCCCTCCACGCCGTGGCGGCGACCGTGTTGCGAAACCGGCCCGGCACCGACGCCGGGTGCGCCGCATACATACGGAGCATGAACACCGCCATCTCCCCGGTGTCCGCGCGGGCCGCCGGGACCAGCAGCGCCGCGTGACGGTTGACCGCGTCGGGAGCCGGGGATCCGTCGGGCTGCTGCCGGAACAACACCTCGCTGAGGATGACCAGAAGGTTCGTGCCACGGTGCAGGTCGTCAGACGCGGGCGCGACCTGCCAGGGCGCGGGCAGACGGCGCTGCAGGGCCGCCTGATTCACGTCGAGACGGATATGGATCTTGGTGTCGATCGTCGAGTTACGGAGCGCCGCCACCAATGATCGCCTCTGCCTCGATCTCGACGAGCATCTCCGGAGAAATCAGACGGCGGATTTCGATCATGCTGGTGGCCGGGCGGATGCTGCCGAAGGCTTCGCCGTGTGCGCGACCGACCTGCTCCCAGTCGCTCATGTTGATGACATAGATCCGAGTGCGCACGACGTCCCGCAGCGACGCGCCGGCCGCCCGGAGCGCCCGCTCGATGTTCTTGATCGTCTGGACGGTTTGCGCGTACGCGTCGCCGGCTCCCACGACCACACCACCCTCACCGGTGGCCGTGGTCCCGGAGACGTGCACCGTTGACCCCACCCGCACGGCGCGCGAGTACCCGACGATCGGTTCCCACGGTGTCCCGCTGGAAATGTTCTGTCTGCCTGCCATCATCACGCCCCCACCAGCGCCAGCACGCCAAACCCCGTCATGATGATCCCCGACACCCGATTCACCGACCGCAACCGCTGCAGGTTGAACCGCTGGCGCATCGTGCCCACGACACCGCTCAACGTCAGCCACCAGAGCGCCGAGCCGCCGAAGACGCCGACCACCAGCAGCGTCGCCGACGCGTAGTTTGTGGCGGGCCCAGCCAGACCCAGCCCGGCAAATACTGCTCCGAAAAACAAAATGGTCATCGGATTTGTGAGCGTCAACAGGAATGTCGACGCGTACGCGCCCGCCATCCCCCTCCCTTTCACCGGCGCCGCCAGATCCGCCGGCTGCGCCACAAACGTCGCGACGCCAAGGTAACAGAGAAACAATCCTCCGATCACACCCAGCCACAGTTGCAGGCCGATGAGCGCCGCCGACACGACGGTCAGACTAAACCCGGCCACCGTGCCGTACA
>JBGQGY010000067.1:0-19677 GCA_041497675.1 bacterium
GATGTTGGCCATCGGCCCGGGGCGGAAGAGCGCCACCATGGCCATGATGTCCTCGATACGTGTGGGTCGCAGGTCCTTCAAGTAGCGGGTCATTCCCGCGCCCTCGACCTGGAAGATGCCCACGGTCTCGCCGCGCGACAGGAGATCATACGCCGTCTGATCATCAAGCGGGATCGTCTTCAGGTCGATGCGCTCGCCGCGGACCTTGGCGATCACCTCGAGGGCTCTGTCGAGGATCGTGAGGTACGACAGACCCAGGAAGTCCATCTTCAGCAGGCCGATCTTTTCGACCGCATCCATGTCGAATTGCGTCATGACCAGGTCGCCCTTGGTCGCACGCTGCAGGGGCACGCGGTCGATCAGCGGGTCGCGCGAGATGATCACACCGGCGGCATGGGTGCTAGCATGGCGGGCCACGCCTTCCAGTTTGTGCGCAAGATCGAGCATCCGCCGCACCGGCTGCTGCTCGTCGGCGGACCGCTTCAGTTCCGGGTCGGCGCGCAGGGCTTCTTCGATGGACGCATTGAACGGGATGAGCTTGGCGATGCGGTCGACGTCGCCGTAGGGTAGTCCCATGACCCGCCCGACGTCACGGACCGCCTGCCGCGCGCCCATCGTGCCAAACGTGATGATCTGCGCCACATGATCGGCGCCGTATTTCTCGATCACATAACGAATGACTTCGTCGCGGCGGCTGTCCATGAAGTCGACGTCGATGTCGGGCATTGTGTACCGCTCGAGGTTGAGGAATCGCTCGAACGGTAGCCGGTAGTGCAACGGATCGACATCGGTGACGCCGAGAGAGTACAAGACGAGGCTGCCCGCGGCCGAGCCGCGCACCGTCGTCAGGATCCCCCGCTGCCGGGCAAACCGGACAAAATCCATGACGATCAGGAAGTAGGCCGCGTACCCCATCTGCCCGATCACGCGCAGCTCTTCGTCGAGCCGGGCGCGCTGATCCGGCGTGGGTCGTCCGAAGATGCGGCCGAGACCCTCTTCGCATAGACGCCGCAGGTAGCTGTCGGGTGTCTCACCCTCAGGAACCGGAAAGTGCGGCAGATTTGGTTTCCCGAGCGCGAGATCGAGGTTCACCCGGCCGGCGATCTCCAACGGTGACCGCAGCGCGCTGGGCACCTCGGCGAAGCGTTGGGCCATTTCTTCCGCGCTCTTCAGATAGAACTGCGGGGTATCCCCCATCCGCGGCTTGTCGGTCGAGCCGAGCGCGACGTTCATTTGAATGCACATCAGCGCATCCTGCGCTTCGGCCTCATCTTGGTGGACGTAGTGCACGTCGTTGGTGGCGATCAACGGCAGCCCGAGGTCGGCGGCCAGCGCTCGCATCCCGCGGATGCTCCGCTGCTGTTCGGGCAGCCCGTGGTCCTGAATCTCCAGATAGTAGTTACCGGGCCCGAAGATGTCACGGTAGGCCCCGGCGACCTCGCGCGCCGATGCCATGTCGTCCCGGAGGATCGCCCGGGTGACTTCCCCTTGGAGGCAGCCCGTCAGGGCGATCAACCCGCGGCTGTGCGCGGCCAGGAGGTCGCGGTCCACGCGCGGTTTGTAGTAGAAGCCGTCTAGGTGCGCGAGTGTCGTCAGGCGAATGAGGTTCGAATAGCCCTGCGCGTCGGTGGCCAGCAGCACCAAGTGGAATGGGTTCGCATCGCGTTTGGGATCGCGGTCGGTGTGCCTGCGTGGCGCCACGTACGCTTCGACGCCAACAATCGGTGTTAGGTTGTGTTGTTTGGCCTGCAGGTAGAACTCGATGACGCCGTACATCGTGCCGTGATCGGTAACGGCAATCGCCGGCATCTCCATCTGCACGGCGGTCCGCATGAGCGACTCAATCCGGCTGGCGCCGTCGAGCAGCGAGTATTCGGTGTGCAGGTGGCAGTGGACAAATGGGTCAGGCATAGGTTCACTGGCATTGTAGCACAGCCGAAATTCGCCGGCCGTGCCGGCGTCTACGCACCGGCGCGGCGAAGCGAAACTACGCAGAACACGTGGCTGGTCTGCGGCAGCAGGTCGACCGGCTGCACGCTGATCAACCGGTAGCCGGCCTCCTCCCACCGTCGCAGGTCGCGCGCGCAGACGGCCAGGGAGCGCGCCATGTAGACGACGCGCTGAATCCGCGCCGTGGCCACCGTGCCGATGGTCTCAGACGGCAGCCCCTGCCCCTCGGCGGTCACGACCACGGCTGCGGGCCGTCGTCCCCGGGCCACGTAGCGATTCAACATCCCCAGGGGATCTCGCGAGAAAAACACAGCGTTGGTGACGCCGTTGGCGGTCGCCGCATCGCGGGCGTCTCCGATGCCCCGGCGGGTCGGCGTCACGCCTGTGGCCGACCCGGCCTCCTGCGCCATCGCGAGCACGAACAGGGGGTGCGTTGCGGAGAGATCGAAGGCGGTCTCCTCCGGGCGCAGGGCCGCGGCGCGCTTGACCGCCGCAACCAGGACCGCCGCCCCCGCCGGATGCGGCGGGAACTCGCTCGTCGGCCGTACCTGCACGCGAAAACCGGCCAGATCGTCCTCAACGTGATCTCGCCCCCACAAGAGGCGCAGCCGGGGACCGAGCAGTTCCAGCGTGGCCTGTGGTTGCACGGTGTGCAGGATGCCCACCAGACCCGGCACTCGATCGATCATCGCGTGCACCACCGCGGTCGGGTCCGGGAGCACGGAGGCGGTGGATAGGGTGAGCAGGGCCTCACCGGTGGCGAACGACGCGACGCCCACGATCCCGCGCAGCAGGCCGCGGCCGCTCTCGCGGTCATAGACCCCGAGGTTCAAGGATCGGGCGACGTGGCGCGCCGCGCGCAGCATTGCCTCGTTGGCCGGATGCTGCACCGGGCACTCGGCGATGTCGAGCACGCGCGGTTCGCCCGAGACATGATAGCCGACCACGGCGACGCCGTCGCGCTCGCCGAATACCGCCCGCAGCGTGCTGCGGTAGTGCCAGGGATCCGCTCCCACCGTCTCCAGCACGAGGTCGCGCCTCATCGCCGCATGCTCTTTCAGGTAGTCCTTGACCAGTCGTGTCTTCAAGCGGCGCTGCGCGTCTGGTACGAGGTGCTGCCACTGGCATCCGCCGCAGCGGCCGAAGTGCTGGCACCGCGCGCGGACGACGTCGGGGACCTTGCGGATGAGCGCCACAAGGCGGCCCTCTGCCCGGCGGCCCCCCTTCGTCACTTCAACAATGGCTTCTTCGCCGGGCACCCCAAACGGCACGGACAGCTGCACGACACCCAATCGTGCCACGGCGGCCCCATCAGGGTCGACGGCGGAGAACCTCACCGTCAAACGCTCGCCCATATGCAGGGTGCCCAGCCCGCCGCGGCGGGGATGACGCGTCGGCGGCTCGGTCTTGGGGATGAGGATGTTGGTGCGTGGGGGCTTGGGCGCGGGGGTTGGTTGGGTCACACTCCAAGCCTCCGCCGCAGGAGCCGAGTGGCGGTCTCAGGGTTCGCCCGCCCCCCGGTCGCCTTCATGATCTGCCCCATCAAGAAGCCCATGGCCGCGTTCTTGCCGGCCCTGACGTCGGCCGCGGGCCCGGGGTGATCCGCGACGATCTTATCCACGATGTCACCGAGGGCCGCTTCGTCCCTGATCTGCGTGAGACCGCGGGCTTCGACGATAGCGGCCGGGTCTCGGTCCTCGCGGATCGTCTCGACGAGAACCTCTTTGGCGATGCGCCCGCTGATGGTCCCGTCCTCGATCAGCCGCAGCAGCGACGCCAGGCGCTCGGGTGACAGGCCGAGCTGATCCAGGTCGGCGCCGGTGTCATTCAGATAGCCGGTGACGTCACCCGTAATCCAGTTGGCCACCGTCTTGGGCTGTGGAAACAGCGCCACCGCGCGTTCGAAGAACGCCGCGACCGAGGGCGCGGTGGTCAGCAGGTCCGCATCGTACGCCGACAGCCCGTACGCGGCGACGAACCTGTCCCGCCGGGCGGCGGGGAGTTCGGGCAGCTCCGCCCGCACGCTCTCCAGCCAGTTGTCGTCGACGACCAGCGGCACCAGATCGGGCTCGGGGAAGTATCGGTAGTCCTGAGCCTCTTCCTTCGAGCGCGAGCCGAAGGTCACCTCGCGCCGTTCATCCCAGTGGCGGGTTTCCTGTGCGACGGAGTCGCCCCGGGCCAGCACGGCGCGCTGGCGCTCGACTTCGAACGCCAGGGCGCGCTCGACCGACCGAATCGAGTTCATGTTCTTGACCTCGGTGCGTGTCCCAAACGGACCGCCGGGCCGCTGCAGCGACACGTTGGCGTCGCAGCGCAGAGTTCCTTCCTCCATCCGGCCGGTGCTCACCTCCGCGAACTGTAGCAGGCGGCGCAAGGCGGTGAGGAACTCGCGCGCCTCGGCCGGTGCGCGGAGGTCAGGTTGCGTGACGATCTCCATCAAGGGCACGCCCGACCGGTTGTAGTCGATCAGGCTGCCGCCGTGTTGATCGGGCGAGTGCACCAACCGGCCGGTGTCTTCTTCGAGGTGCACGCGCCGGATACGGATGCGCCGCTTCTGGCCATCGACGTTGATGTCCAGGTGGCCGTCGGTAGCCAGCGGTGCGTGATCGGCGTATTCGTATTGCGAGATCTGATAGCCTTTTGGAATGTCCGGATAGAAATAGTTCTTTCGGTGAAACTGGCTGTGCGGGTGCACCCGACACTCCAGCGCCAGGGCCGTCCGCAACCCCAACTCCACCGCGCGCCGGTTCAGCACCGGCAGCGATCCCGGCAGGCCCAGACACACCGGACAGATCCGCGTGTTCGGCGACGCGCCGAAACTCACCGCGCACCCACAAAACATCTTGGAGACCGTCAAGAGCTGGACGTGAATCTCCAGCCCCACAACCGTCTGGTACTCGATCGCCGCTTCTTTGGCCATCGGCGGTTCAGGCCGTGGCCACCGGCGGCCGCCGGCGGTGCCAGGGTGTCGCCTGTTCGTAGGTGTAGGCCGCGCGGAACAACGTCGACTCGTCGAAGGGCCGCCCGATCAGCTGCATGCCGATCGGCAGGCCCCGCGCGAACCCACACGGCACCGCCAGCCCGGGCAGACCGGCGAGGTTCACCGGGATCGTAAAGATGTCGGACAGATACATCTGGAGCGGATCTTCGGCCTTCTCACCGATCGCAAACGGCAGGGTGGGCGCCACCGGCATGACCACGACGTCGACCTTGCGAAAGGCCGCCTCGAAGTCCCTCGCGACCAGCGTCCGCACACGCTGCGCCTTGAGGTAGTAGGCGTCGTAGTAGCCGGCCGAAAGCGCGTACGTCCCCAGCATGATACGCCGCTTCACCTCATCCCCGAACCCTTGGCGACGGGTCTCCGCGTACATCTCGTGCAGGTCCTCGGACGGCGCGCGCAACCCGTATTGGACTCCGTCATAGCGCGCCAGGTTCGAGGAGGCTTCCGCCGGCGCGATCAGGTAGTACGCGGGCAGCGCGGCCTCGATGGTCGGCAGGCTGATGCGCTCGACCTGCCCCCCGTGTGCCGCGAAGACATCGAGCGCGTGCCGCACCGCCTCGGCCACCGCGGGCTCGACACCCGGACCGACGACCTCGTCGGGCACACCCAGGCGCAGGCCACCGGCGCCCTCCCCGATCGCGGCGATGTAGTCGGGCACGGGCACGTCCGCCGACGTCGAATCCTGCGGGTCCTTCCCCGCAATGGCGCGCAGCATCAGGGCGCAGTCCGTGACGTCACCGGCCAACGGGCCGATCTGATCGAGTGAAGAGGCGAATGCCACCAACCCGTATCGCGAGACTCGACCGTAGGTCGGCTTCAATCCCACGATGCCGCAGAACCCCGCGGGCAGCCTGACCGATCCCCCCGTGTCCGAGCCGAGCGCGAGCGGGACAAACCCCGCCGCGACGGCCGCCGCCGAGCCTCCGCTGGACCCCCCAGGCACCCGCGACGGATCCCACGGGTTCCGGGTCGGCCCGAACGCGGAGTACTCTGTTGACGAGCCCATCGCGAATTCATCCAGGTTCGTCTTCCCGATGATGATGGCGCCGGCTTCTCGCAGCCGTGTGACCACGGTGGCGTCGTACGGGGGCCGCCAGCCTTCCAGGATGCGCGATCCGCAGGTCGTCGGGACGCCGCGCGTGCACATGTTGTCCTTGATCGCCACCGGCACCCCTGCGAGCGATGGCAGCGTCTCCCTTGCGCCCACCCGAGCGTAGCGCTCATCCCAGACCGCGGCCTCGGCCCGCGCCTGATCCGCACCCACATAAAGGAAGGCATGCAGGTGGCGGTCGTGCCGGGCGATGTGGTCGAGGGCGGCGTCTACGACGTCAGACGGCCGCAGGCTCTTCTCGAGATACGCGGCGCGCAACGCGAGTGCGCCGGAGGGGGGCATCGGGATTTCTTAGCCGCCTTCCAGCACCCGCGGGACGCGGAAGAACCCGTCCTGGTGCGCGGGAGCCTGGGCGAGGACTTCGTCGCGATCCAGCGACGGAGTGGCAACATCATCACGCAGGACGTTGGTGATCGGGATCACGTGCGATGCCGGCGGCACGTCGGCCAACGGCAGTGCATTGAGCCGGGCGCAGTGCTCGAGGATCCGCGCGATCTGTTCCGCGAAACGTTCGCGATCCCGCTCGGAGACGGCCAGGCGGGCCAGATGAGCCATGTGCTCGACGGTCGCGCGATCGTTGACCTGGCTCATAAGATCAACCGTTGGCGTTTCCCGACGGGAATCCTCCGGTGGCATTCGCACAATACGAAGGCCGGGGCATGTGGGCCCCGGCCTCAGGAGAAACCAACTGGTGTGCGAGCGCTAAGACGTCGGCGCCTTGAGGACCGCGGACTTGCTCCGCTGCGACTTGAACGGCTGGATCTCGCAGGCCACAAAGTGTCCGTTGCTCCGGTAGTCCGTGAGCACCTGCTCATTCACCTTGCATGACTCCTGCGCATACAGGCAGCGGGTGTGGAAGTTGCACCCCTTCGGCGGGTTGACCGGGCTGGGCACGTCACCAGGCAGGATGATGCGCTCGCGCCGCATCATCGGGTCGGGGATCGGCACCGCCGACAGCAACGCCTCGGTGTACGGGTGCTGCGGGTTGGCGAACAGCTCCTCGGTGGTGGCGATCTCAGCGATCTTCCCCAGGTACATGACGGCGATGCGGTCGCTGATGTGCTTCACGACCGACAGGTCGTGGGCGATGAACAGATAGGTCAGCCCGAACTCTTTCTGGAGCTCCTGCAGGAGGTTCAAGACCTGCGCCTGGATCGAGACGTCCAGGGCCGAGACCGGCTCGTCGCAGATGATGAGTTTGGGGTTCACCGCGAGCGCGCGGGCAATACCGATCCGCTGCCGCTGACCGCCGGAAAACTCGTGCGGGTAGCGGTTGGCGTGGTAGGGCGAGAGCCCCACGACTTCCAGCAGTTCCTGAACACGGCGGACCTTTTCCTTCCCCCGCGCCAGATTGTGAATCTCCAGCGGCTCGCCGATGATGTCGCCGACCGTCATCCGCGGATTCAGCGAGGAGTACGGGTCCTGGAAGATGATCTGCATGTTGCGCCGCATCCGGCGCAGCTCTTCCTTGCCCAGCTTGAACACGTTTTGATTCTCGAACTGGACATCGCCGGACGTCGGCTCCATCAATCGCAGGATCACCCGGCCGGTCGTCGTCTTGCCGCAGCCCGACTCACCCACCAGCCCGAGCGTCTCGCCCTGCCGGATACTGAACGAGACGTTGTCGACGGCTTTGACCGCCCCGACCTGCTTCTGGAAGATGAAGCCCTTGGTAATGGGGAAGTGTTTGACGAGGTTCTTGACATCGAGGATGACCTCTCCGGCCACGATGCGTTCCTCCTACGAAGATCGTGTCGACACGGCCAAGCCTGCCGCGGCGGCGTGCTTCTTCTCTTCTTCGGTGGCGTGCTGCGAGTATAAGAAACACTTCGCGGAATGACCCGCCTGGATATCATAGTCCGGCGGATCCTGCTGCACGCAGATCTCCATGGCGAACGGGCAGCGCGGGGCAAACGCGCAGCCCACCGGTAGGTCGATGAGGCTGGGCGGCTGTCCCTCGATGGGAATCAGACGCTCCTTGCGCGTGTAGAGCTTCGGGATCGAGCGCAGCAGCCCCCAGGTGTACGGGTGCTTCGGGTCCTGGAACGTGCGCTTGATGTCCGTGTGCTCGACGGGTTTGCCGGCGTACATGACCACCACGTTGTCGCACATCTCGGCCACGACACCCAGGTTGTGGGTGATCATGATGACCGCCATGTTGAACTCGCGCTGGAGTTCTTTGACCAGTTCGAGGATCTGCGCCTGAATCGTCACGTCCAAGGCCGTCGTCGGCTCGTCCGCGAGCAGGATGGACGGGTTGCAGGAGAGCGCCATGGCGATCATGACGCGCTGCCGCATGCCACCGCTGAACTGGTGCGGGTAGTCCCTCACACGCTCGCGCGCCAGCGGAATCTTCACGCGCTCCAACATCTCAATGGCGCGTTCCCAGGACGCCCTCTTGTCGAGCTTTTGGTGGAGGATGACCGCCTCGGCGATCTGCTCGCCGATCGTCAGCACGGGGTTGAGCGAGGTCATCGGCTCCTGGAAGATCATCGCGATCCGGTTGCCGCGGATATGCCGCATCGGCTCGTCCTTGAGGGTGAGGAGGTTCTTGCCCTCAAAGAGCACTTCCCCCTCGACGATTTTGCCGGGAGGCGTGGGGATCAGTCGCAGGATCGACAGCGCGTGGACGCTCTTGCCGCATCCGGACTCGCCGACGATACCCAGCGTCTCGCCTTTGTGCAGGTCGTAGGACAGGCCGTCGACGGCCTTGACGACGCCCTCATCGGTATAGAAGTAGGTTTTGAGGTTCCGCACGGACAGCAGCGGCTGCTCGGCCACTCGAGTCACCTCTTCCGGTTTCCCTTCAGGTTCTCCGCAGGTTGGTCGAATCCTCTCCCCCCGGCCAACCCGCCCCCTACTGATCCCCCCACTTCCACTCCCAGGCGTTCCATATAGGGGCCCCGGGTAGGTTCTACTGGTCGCCCCACTTCCACTCCCAGGCGTTCCATGGGATGTAGTACGAACCCAGCCCCACGGGCTTCACGTTACGCATGGCCTTGGGGTAGGTCGTGAGGTCCAACCGGAAGTACAGCGGCAGGCTGGGCAGGTCCTCGGCGAAGACCTCCTGCTGCTTCTTGAGCAGCGCGTTCCGCTTCTCGACGTCGAGTTCGGCGATGATCTGCTCCCACATCTTGTCGTTGTCGGGATTGCGCCACCCGACGCGGTTGTTGCCAGACCACGAGTTGGTGGCTGACGGGACTTCGTTGCTATGGAACCGGTCGGACGGCACATCCTCTGGCGTAAACAGGCTGGCGTACATGGCCATGTGGGGGAACTGCCGCCGGGTCGTGTAGGTACCGAAGAAGACGGAGGCCGGCCGGTTCTCGATGCGGACGTCAATGCCGACCTGCCGGAGCTGCTCCTGAATGATCTGCTCGACCTGCTCCCGGATCGAGTTCCCGGCGGTCGTGGAGATGACCATTTCCACCCGCCGTCCAGTGCTGTCGCGCAACACCCCGTCGGGACCGGGCCGGAAGCCGGCCTCGGTCAGCAACGCGCGCGCCTTTGCGGGGTCGTAGTCGTACTTCTTGACGTTCGGATTTGCGGCAGGATGACCCGGGGCCATCCACGAGTGCGCCACGGGTTGCCGGCCGCCGGCGCACGAGACCTCGGCGATGGCCTTGCGGTCCAGGGCGTGGCCGATGGCCTGTCGCACCCGTCTGTCCTTCAGCCAGACGTCGTCGTTGTTGAAGTCGATGCGCTCCCAGACCATGGCCTCGCGGTGGTGGGCCTCCACGCGCGGGTTGCGTTGGGCGACCTGCTCCATCTGCAGGCAACTGAAGTTGTTGATGTCGGTGGCGTCCACGCCGCCCGAAATGACGTTGGCCTGCAGGACGGTGCTGTCGAGGATAAACCGCAGTGTGATCTTCTTGATAGCCGGCGCGCCGAGCGGCCACTTCTCGTTCGCCTCGAACGACATATGGCTACCGGGAACCCACTCGGTCATCTTGTACGGGCCCGCGCCCACGGCCAGTCGCCAATATGGATGTGCCTTCAACTGGGCGGGGTTCGCGAGATAAGCCCGCTCGAGGATGTGGCGCGGCAGCACGTACCTTTGGCCGAACGGCTGGCTGCCGGCGAAGGGCCACAGCTCGTTCCACTGCACGACCATCGTGTAGGGATCGTCGGGGTTGGGGACCGAAATGTTGTCGACTTTATTCAGGACGAACCGGGCAATGCTGGGCACCTGGGGATTCCGCATCATCCCGTAGGTGAACCGCCAGTCGAGCGCCGTGACCTGCTTCCCGTCGTGCCAGGTAAAGCCGCGCTTCAACTTCCAGGTCACCCGCATTTTCTTGTTGGGCAGCACCTGCCAGTCGCCGTCCTTGAGGGTCGGGAACTTCTCCACCATCAGGGGGATGCGCTGCCACTTATCGTTGAAGGGCGTGATGTCACCAAGCACGATGTTGTGGATGACGCCGGCTGCCGCCATGACCCCCATCGGCCCGATGATGTCGGGTTCCTGAGCCATGCCGATCACAACCATGTCACGGCGCTGCTGGGCGTCACCCGCGGACGGCACCAGGGCGAACGCCAGCGCCGCCACGGTTAGCACCACAGCCGCACGGATCGATACCGCTCTCATGTCTGTCCCCCCTTGTGGGTGTGAACCGTTGACTAGGTCTTCAGGCGCGGGTCGAGGGCGTCGCGCAGCCCGTCGCCCAGGAAATTGAAAGACAGCACGGTCAAGAAGATGAACAGTCCGGGAAACACTGCCAGCCACGACGCCTTCAGCAGGTACTCCTGAGCCCGCGTCAGCATGTTCCCCCAGGACGGCGTGGGCGGTTGAATGCCCAACCCGAGGAACGACAGCCCCGATTCGGCGAGGATCGCGTTGCCGACGGTCAGCGTGGCGGCGACGATCACCGGCGCCATCGCGTTAGGGATCAGGTGCCGCAGGATGATTCGGACCTCAGACGCCCCCATGGCGCGGCCGGCCTCGACGAAGTCGGCGCTTTTCAGTGAGAGGATCTGCGCGCGGACCAGTCGCGCCACAGTGGTCCAGCCGAAGACCGTAAAGATCAAGACGATCCGGCCCACGCCGCCACCCGGGATGAGCGCAGCCAGGATCAGGTACAGCGGCAGCACCGGCACCGAGATCAAGATGTCGACCAGGCGCATGAGCACGCTGTCGACCCAGCCGCCGTAAAACCCGGCCGCCGCGCCGATCAACGCGCCTGAGATCGAGATCGCGAAGGCCGTCACATAGCCGACGACCAGCGAGATGCGGCCGGCGAACATGATTCGGGTCAGCACGTCGCGGCCCAGCTCATCGGTGCCAAAGGCGTTCATCAGCGTGGGCGCGACCCATCGCTCTTGCAGGTTGATCTTGTCAAAGGAGTGCGGTGCGATCCAGGGCGCCAGCACCGCCATCAACGTCAGCCCGATCGCCGCGGTCCCGCCGATCAACGCCAAGCGGTGCTTGAGGAACCGGCGCCAGGCAACCTGCAAATATGACTGGCCGATGGCAACGCCGGCCGCCGCCTTGCGCCGCCGCTCGAGCTCCAACGCGATCTGTTGCGGTGTGGCCTGCGCCATCGGGGCCCCTCTCCGACGCTCACTCGTACCGGATCCGCGGGTCCACCATCGCGTAGGCGACGTCCGCGAGCAGATTGAACACGACGGTGGTCAAAGCCAGAAACAGCAGGACGGCCATCGCGACATTGTAGTCGTGACCCAGCACGGCCTGGAAGAGCGCCAACCCCATCCCCGGCCACGAGAACACCGTCTCGGTCAACACCGACCCGTTGAGCAGGCCCGGGACAGACAGGGCGACCAGCGTGATGATCGGGATCAGCGCATTCCGCATCGCGTGCTTGTTGATCACGACGCGTTCATCGTTGCCCTTCGCCCTGGCCGTGCGGACGTAGTCCTGGCGGATCACTTCGAGCATGCTGCTGCGCATGTAGCGCGCCCACGCCGCGGTGTTAAACGTCGCCAACACCACGACCGGGAGGATCAGGTGCCACAATCGATCCATCAGCGCGGGCCAGCCTGGTGCCACGCCGGGCGTGAGCATGCCCCCCGCCGGGAACCACGGTATCCAGACGGCGAAGAGCAAAATAAAGACAATGCCCTGCCAGAACACCGGGACCGAGTGCCCGGCGAACGCCGCCACGGTAATGAAGTAGTCCAACTTGGAATACTGGTGCAGCGCCGAATAGACGCCGGCCGATACTCCCACGATGAACGCCAGGACGAAAGCGCCGGAGAGGAGCCACAGGGTATTCTTCAGACGCTCACTGATGATTTTCGTGACCGGCTGGCCGTACGTCCGCGAGTAGCCCAGACGCGTGCCTGTCGCGGGGTCGCCGAGGACCAGGATGCGCACCCACTTGACGTACCGCACGTACAGCGGGTCATCCAGACCGTAGTACTTGCGGAGCATGGCCGTGTCTTCCGCCCGGATATCCGGGTTGCTGGCCGCCAGGAGTTCAACGGGATCGCCGGGGGTGAGGACCAACAGCGAAAACATCAAGACCGACAGACCAACGAGTATGAAGACCCCGTGTACGAGACGCCGGAACAGAAATCGCTGCATGGCCGCCCTCCGGTAGGGGGGGTGGGGTTCTACCCCCACCCCCTCCGCTTCGGTTCGACCGGGCTACTGCGTCCAGCCCCACTCCTGGGAGTTCCAGTTGATGTACGTGCCGGACAAACCCGCGGGCTTGACGTTTTGCAGCCGCTTGTTGGCGGTGTTCAGCTGGAGACGGAAGTACAGCGGAATCGCGGGCAGCTCCTCCGCCCAGATCTCCTGCTGCTTCTTCAGCAGGGCCACGCGCTTGGCGGAATCGATCTCCTGCAGGATCTCGTTGTTGAGCTTGTCGTTCTCGGCGTTCCGCCAGCCGGGATAGTTCGAGCCTTCCCAGCTGTTCTGCGCGGTCGGAATCTGGTCGGCGTTCCAGAACGCATGCGGCAACGTGAGCGGCGACATGACCCACGCGTACATGACCATGTGCGGGAACTGCCGCTGGCGTGTCGTCTGCCCGAACAAGACGCCCGCCGGCCGGTTATCGATCCGAAGATCGATGCCCACGGCCCGCATCGACTCTTTCATGATCTGCTGCACCTGCTCGCGAACAGCGTTGCCGGCGGTGGTCATGATGCTCATCTCGAACCGCTGGCCGCGGGCGTCCCGCATAATGCCGTCGGAGCCCATGGTAAAGCCGGCTTCCTGGAGCAGCGCGCGCGCGCGGGCCGGGTCGTAGTTGTACTTTCTGACGTTGGCGTTGTAGCCTTCATGGCGCTCGGGCAGCCAGGTATGGGCGACGGGCTGTTTGCCGTAGAAGAGTTTCTGGCTGAGCTCGTCGCGGTTGATGGAGTGCGCCAGCGCCTGGCGGACACGCTTGTCCTTCAGCCACTCGTTCTCGAGGTTCAGGTCGATGTGTTCCCAGATCAGTGCCGGTGTGTAGTAGGCATTCTGCTGCGGGTTGCGCTTTTCGATCTCGAGCATCTGCTCGATCGAGAAGTTGTTGATCTCGGTGGCGTCGACCTGGTTGGCGATGACGTTTGCCTGGAGCACCGTCGAGTCGAGAATGAACCGCCAGGTCTGTCGCTTGATCTTGGCCGGCCCGCCTGGGAACTTGTCGTACGCCTCAAGCGTGATGTGGCTCCCCGCAACCCACTCGGCAAACTTGTACGGGCCGTTGCCGATCGGGGCGCGGGCCTGCTTGTGCGCCTTTAGGGTGGACGGGTCGCGCAGGTACTCCTTCTCCATCACATGTTTCGGGTAGACGGCATGCCCGGTGTTCGCGAATGGATACCGCTCGTTCCACTGAACAACAAGCGTCGAGGCGTCCTTGGCGGTCATGTTGTCGATCTTGCGCAAGATCGTCCGGGACAGGGTCGGGCTACGCGGGTTACGCAGCATCAGGTACGTCCACGAGGCGTCCTGGGCGGTGTAGGGTTGCCCGTCGTGCCACGTGTAGCCCCGCTTGAGCTTGTAGGTGACGCGCATCTTCCCACCGGGGAGCAACTCCCAGTCGCCGTCTTTCAGAGTCGGGATCTTCTCGACGGTCGCGGGGAAGAGCTGCCACTTGTCGTTGTAGTTGACCATCCCGAGAAGAATCGAGTTGACTTCGATGGCGGCGCCCGCGGCCATCTGGCAGAATTGACCGATCAAACAGTCGGGCTCCTGCGCCATGCCGATGACGACCGTGTCGCGGCTCTGCTGTGCCTGCGCCGCCGGCAGGGTTCCAAGCGCCAGCAGGGCCAGCACGACCATGCTGAGCACAGGACCGATGCGGTGCTTCATACTCTTGGCCTCCTTCGTACGTCAGAGTTGTCGTTCAGTTCAGACTTCGCATGACAATCGCCAGGGGATCACCACTCAGGAACACCGGATCGCGGTCCTGCGCGCGCTCCCGCCGTGAAGGCCCGACGTAGATGTCGTCCGCCCTCTTGCCATCCCGCACCCAAACGGACCGGATCCTCGTCTCCGGCGCCCGCCGACCGCTCGGTGTGGCCGGAGCCTTCCGTTCCTCGAGGAAGCGGTCAACATCGGCCTTCAGGATGCGATAGAGTTTGCCGAGCTTTGCCGCGGGAATCTTCCCCTCGCGCACGTACCGGTACACCGTCAGGCGGTTCATCTGAAGATACGCCGCCACCTGGTCGACGGTCATGACTGGGCCGGCCCGCCTCACGTCCGCTGCCCTAGGCTTTCTAGCCATTGCGGACCCCCCTATACAAGAGCATCCAATAACATACTAGAATATACCCAATTCCACGATTCCGTCGCCGGTTCCGAAACTCCTTCTTGGCGTCCGCTAACTATTTCGACCCCCGGAGTCTGGGGTCCAGGATGTCCCTGAAGGCGTCACCAAGCAGGTTCCAGCCCAGCACGAATAGGAAGATCGCGGCGCCGGGAAAAGCCAGCACGTACCAGTAGGCAAACGGCCGACCGGGCGCACCGAGAATCCAGTTTCGGGACAGGTTGATCAGCATCCCCCAGTCGGCGTAGCCGACCTCCGCCCCCAACCCCAGGAAGGACAGCGCCGCGGCGGTGATGACAATCAGCCCCATGTCGAGCGAGCTCAGCACCATGAAAGGGTAGATGGCGTTCGGGATCACGTGGCGGAGGATAATGCGCGCGTCACCGGCACCGCACGCCCGCGCCGCCTCGACGAAATCCCGGCCGCGGACCGTCAGGATGTCCCCGCGCAGCAAGCGAGCGTAGATCGGCCAGTGGACCACGGCGATAGCGACCATGACGTTGTCCAGGCTACGCCCCAGCACTGCTACGACGGTCACGGCCAGCACGAGCCCCGGGAACGCCAGGAAGACATCGGTAATGCGCATCATGGTTTCATCGAGCCAGCCGCCATAGTACCCGGACAGGCCGCCAAACACGAGGCCGATGACCACGGCGATGACGATCACGACGATCGAGACTCGGAAGGCGGTCCGCGCCCCCCAGACGATCCCGTAGTAGATGTCGTATTGCCCTTCAGTGGTCCCAAAGATGTGCCGGCCCCGCGGCGGCTGAGGGTCGCTGCCGAATCCCTCTTGGGGGATCAGATATACGTTGCGCGAGGTGGCCGGCGGGGGCGCCAGAATCGGCGCCAGAACGGCCAGCGACACAAATGCCACGATCAGCGAGAACCCGACGACCGAGAGAATGTTCTTGCGGAGCCGCTTGGTGACGTCGGATGGGATCGTCCAGAACGCGAAGACCGCGACCGCCACGAAGAGAAACTCGGCCGCGGCCAGGGGAAAGCGGGCGACGCGGTCGCGAACCCCTGGGACGACGACGGCCGCGAGCACGATGGCGACGCCGAAGACCGCGATGCCGCCGAGGCGTCCGCGGTAGGCGGGCGGCGCCGCTTCCTCCCGGGCGATGCTCAACGTGTGCATCGTCACTGCAGCCTGATCCGCGGGTCAAAGTACGCGTACAGGATGTCCGCCGCGAGGTTCCCGAGGACGGTCAGCGCCGCGACGAACAGGGTAAACCCGGTCACGCCCGGGATATCCAGCTGCTGCGCGGCGAAGGCCCCCCACCGGCCGATCCCGGGGAAATTGAAGATCGTCTCGGTGATCACAACGCCGCCGAGCAGACCGACGACGGTCAGGCTCGAGAGCGTGATGACCGGGATCAACGCGTTCTTGCGCGCGTGCTTCGTGTTGACCACGGTCTCCTCCAGCCCCTTGGCCCGGGCGGTCCGCACGTAGTCTTGGCTCAAAGCCTCCAGCATGGACGAGCGGGTCACGCGCACCAGCAGGGCGATCTGGATCATGATCAGCGTCAGGGCGGGCCCGACCAGGTGGCGCGCGGCATCGACGAAGACCCAGAGTTGCCCATTGAGCAGGGCGTCGAGCGTCATGAAACCCGTGTAGGCGTGAAATTGACCGGACCGCACGAAGAGATCGGCGTCCAGGGACAACCGCCCCGGCGGAAACCAGTTCAACCGGCCGTAGAAGATCATCAAGAGCAGCAGCCCCCACACGAAGCTCGGCATCGAACGGAATGAGATCGAGAGCACCCGCGACAGATGGTCGATCGCGCGGTCGCGGTGCACCGCCGCCGCGGTCCCCAGCCAGACCCCGATAACCATCGTCGGGATGAACGCGTAGAACGTGAGCTCCAGCGTTGGCGGGAAAAAGGCGGCGATGGCTTCAGCCACGGGGAGCCGGGCCGTCTGCGACCAGCCAAGGTTGCCGTGGAAGAGCTCGCGGAGCCAGTGCAGGTACTGCACGTGGACGGGTTGGTCGAGCCCGTACTTCCTGATGATGGCGTCGATGGCCTTAAGCTGGTTGGGGTTGGTGATGAACGCCCCGGCGCGGATCGCCGGATCGAGAAACTGCAGGAGGGCAAAAATCAGGATCGTGACGCCGAAAGCGACCAGCGGCAGCAACACCAACCGGCGCGCAATGTAACTGGCCATCGTCCAACCCGCCTGGGCGTGGGCGGCCCGGGCGTAACCCGGGCCGCCCCGTCTCAGACCCTTCCTACTGCTTCGACATCGGGTAGACGTAGTCACCGAAGAACGCGGGGTTGTAGTACCACCCGCGCACCCAGGTCCGCAGCACTTCGAAGCCCGTGCGGTCCAGGTAGAGCGTGAACACGTCGTTGTACGCGATCTCCTGCAGCCGGTTGTAGATGGCGCGCCGCTTGGCGGGATCGGTCTCGGCACGCGCCTGCGTGATGAGTTTGTCCGCCTCGGGGTTGTTGTACCCCTGGGCCTTGGAGTAGGTGCCCGTGCTGTGCAGGAACGGAGTGACGAAGTTGTCGGCATCCGGGAAGTCCGCCGCCCAGCCGATGATCCACATGGGCAGCTTGCCCGCGCGGTAGTTCTGCAGCAACTGCGGGAAGGTGATGCTGCGGACGTCGACCCGGAACTTGGGATTCAGGGCCTCGACGCCGACTTTCAGCACCTGCGCCATGCACTGCCGGGTCGAGTTGCCGGTATTGAACAGGATGGTGAACCGGAAGCCGGTGTTCCACACCTGCCCCCCGCGCGCTTCGCGGAACGCCGCCGCCGCTTTGGCCGGATCGTACGCGTACCACTTCTGGGCTGCGTTGTAGCCAAACAGGCCTTTGGGAATGGGGCCGTGACCGACGAAGGCCTTGCCCCGCCAGCAATCGCGGATGGCGGTATCATAGTCGACCGACTGGGCCATCCCGCGGCGGACGTTGACGTCGGCGAAGAAGTCACCGGGGATGCCGTTGCCGTCGAGGCGCCCGCTGCCGACGTCGGGGTTGCCGCCGGTGGTATCGATCTTGAGGTTCATGTAGTAGTTGGCGTTGATCAGCTGGAACAGGTCATCGATCAGGCGCACCCCCGACAGGCCTTCCACCTGGCTCTGCTCGGGCCGGTTCACCGAGATGATGTCGGCGTCGCCCTGCTGCAGCATCAGCCGGCGGGCGCCGAAGTCTTCGACCACGCGATAGATGACGCGCTTCAGCCCCGCCGGCTTGCGCCAATAGGCGTCGTTGCGCTCGAGGATCACCTGGCGGGTCTGCCGGTCCCACTGGATCAGCTTGAACGGACCGGTACCGTTCGCCTTGCTGAACAACGTGGTGTTCTCGGGTTTCTGAGGGTTGTTCAGCTTGCTCAAGTCGCCGGCCGTGCCATTCCAGTCGCCGTTCTTGACCGCCCACGGCTTGCTCACGACCATCGACCACATGGCCATGATCGACATGAAGGGCGCGAACGGCTCCTTGAGGGTGATGGTGACCGTGGTGCCTTTCACCTGGATGGCCCGATCGGCCTCGGCGAACAGCGCCGTCTTGAGCTGCCCCTTCTCGCGGGTCTCTTCGGTCCCCACGAGGGGCGCCAGCAGCAGCCAGGACGGCCCGCCGTCGCGATCCATGAACATGAATCGAAGCAGCGAGTACTTGACGTCCTCCGCCGTCATCGGCGTCCCGTCATGAAACTTGACGCCGTCACGAACCTTGAAGGTGTAGACCTTGTTGTCCCTCGAGATGCCGCCGTTGGCCTGGCTCGGCACCTCGGCGGCGAGCATCGGCACGAACGTGCCGGTGGACGAGCCGTTGAAGAAGATCAGCGTCTCGTAGATGTGCCAGAGGTAGATTTCCGAACTGGCGGTGTCGTACCCGTACGCCGGGTCGAGCGTCTCCGGATCCGAAAAGCGCGCGATCGTCATCGTGTCCGGGTTCTTGACCGCCTGCGCGTAGGCGCTACCGTCGATACTGGCGAGTGAGGCTATCAGCGCCAGGACCAGCAGGATTCGCATCATTTTCATGTTGCCCTGGCCTCCTTCTTCACGATGGTGCGCAATGTCGAGCACCTACGACCACGACTGCCGAGCCGGTCCGTCCGTGTCGGTCTACCACCTCCCCATGCCCGTGGGGCCGATCGGCCTCGCGGTCACTACTGGCCGGCCAGCCGGCCGCTGTACTCCACCTTCATCTGCGCAAATGCCTGGCCTTGCTTGGCGGTCACGGTGGCGAGCAGGTCGCGGCCCGCGTAGAGCAGCACCCTCACGGACTCGACCGCGGTGTTCTGGTACAGCGCGAGCTGCGCCCCGAGCCGTCCCTCGGTGGCCAGGTACTCCTGGTTCTCTTTGAGGGGCTTTGCCGCGTCGTAGTACTTGGACGTGGCCTCCACCTTGGCCGAGCGCGTGGCCGCATCGTAGGACACGCGCCGGACGCTGTCGGTCCCGGAAATGCTCCTGATTGCGCCCCCAACCCGCACGGCCGGGTCGAGCGGCGCGCTGAGGTTGCCCGCCATCTGGTTGCGGGCGACCCAGACGCGATCGAAGGCGACCAGCCCCCCGAGGACCAGCAGCACGCCAAGACCGACCGCGATGAACCCCCGCACGGTTCCGCGCGTACTCGTCGGCCGCCCGCGACGCCGTGACGATTGCGAACTGCTCGGCATACGTCGTCCCACCCTTATCCAGTGCGATGCCGCGGATCGAGGGCGTCGCGGAGCCCGTCCCCGAACAGGTTGAACGCCACGACCGCCAGGATAATAAACACCCCGGGAAACAACAGCCACGGGGACAGGATGAGCGTCGGCAGGTTCGAGGCCGACGTCAACAGGTTCCCCCACGACGAGCACGGCTCCCGGACCCCGAACCCAAAGAACGACAACGCCGATTCGCCGAGGATGGCGCTCGGGATCCCCAGCGTGGCGACGACGATGACAAA
>JBGQGY010000068.1:0-19583 GCA_041497675.1 bacterium
GGCCTTCGAGGCTACCGTCGAAAACCGTGGATCCACGACCACGACCTTTGCGCCACGGGCACGCGCCGCCGCGAAGTCCTGCATCATCGTGTTGTGGGCGTTCTCGCCGATGTGCGTGCCCAGCAGGACGATGTAGCGCGTGTGCTCCCAGTCCACCGGCTCATGGGCGCCGAGCGGCCGGCCAAAGGTCAGGTTGGCGGCCACCTCACGCGGTGTCGTGCACATGCTGACGGAGGGTCTGGCCGCGTTTGGCGATCCCCAGGCGGGCGCCAGGTAATCGACGAACCACTTGTCGCCCATGTAATGGCCGAAGAACGCGACCGCTTCGGGGCCGTATTGCTCTTTGATCTTGAGGAGGGCCTTCGCGGTGACGTCGAGCGCTTCGTCCCAGCTCGCCTCGCGGAACCGTCCCTCACCGCGCGCGCCGGTGCGGATCAGCGGTGTCTTTAGGCGATCGGGGTCATAGAGTTCGCCGATCCCTGCCAGTCCGCGGGCGCAGAGCCGGCCGTTGGACTTCGGATTCTCCGGGTGACCCTCGAGCTTCCAGAGTCGTCCATCGCCGACGTGGGCGACCGCGCCGCAACGCCAGAGGCACATCTCGCAAACCGTCGGGACGGCGACCGTGGGCTTCTGGTACCAGAACCGCCGTCGAGGTGGGAGGGCACGTCGAAGGGCGGGGGCGGAGACCGCCGCGGCCGCGCCGACCGCCCCGCTGGCGACAATTAAGAAATCACGGCGGGTGAGTCTCATCATGACCGATACCACCTGAACCCATCGTGCGACGGCCCCGACGGTTTGCCCATCGGGCCCAGGTGGTAACTATGGAAGGCAGTCTCCCGACAGGGCATCGGGTGGACGCCCTATGTGGGAAACGGTGTCGTGCGCAGGTACCCACCGTCTAGCGGCTTCTTACGGGCTTTGCGCGCGCGAGTTTTCGTCGGACGGCGTCACCGGTCAATTCGCGCACTGCATCCGCGGCAATCCAGCGGGCGGCCCTCGACGACATCTGTTGAATCGCTTTGGCTTGCGCGATGGCCTTGCGGTCCAGCCGCCGGTTCCGCTTGCCGATTTGTCGCAGCGCCCAGTTGATACCTGATCACAAACATCCCACGAGTCGAAGGTCGCCGCCCAGCGGTTCATTTGCGCTCGGGTCACGCGCCCCGGATCGTCGATGAATCCGGCCAAGATGCGCGCCTCGTGCACGCCCGACGCCCATAACGCCTGCGCGAGGGGGTGATCAGTGCCGATCTCACCGGCGATCCGGCGAAGGACCGGGATCGAGATACCCAGGGTGCGTGTCGGGTTGATGCCAAACCGCGCCATCCCCGCCGCGTTGGTTGGGTTGGCCATCCGGCGCAGTCGACGGAGAATGGCCGCGGCCTTGAGGCCGCCGGTCACCACCTACGCCACCGCCGGCACGGTCCCCCTGACGTCATCGCCGGTGTGCGCCAGGCGTCTGACCAGTTCACCGTGGTAGACGCTCAGGTCGATCATCTTGCGGGCCACGCCGGCAGCCATGGCCGCCTGCGCCACCGCCGGCGCCACGCGCATCAGCAGCCGTGGGTCCAATGGCTTGGGGATCAGATAGTCGGGTCCAAAGCGCAGCGCGCGCAACCCGTAGGCGCGCAGCACGGCGTCCGGCACGTCCTCCTTGGCCAATGCCGCTAGGGCCTTCGTGGCGGCGATCTTCATGTCGTCGGTGATGGCCCGAGCCCGGACGTCCAATGCGCCGCGGAAGATGAACGGAAACCCGAGCACGTTGTTGACTTGGTTTGGATAGTCCGATCGGCCGGTGGCGACGATGACGTCTGGCCGCGCCGCCCGGGCGTCGTCGAAGCCGATTTCCGGGTCGGGGTTGGCGAGGGCGAAGACGATCGGCACCGGGGCCATCGAGCGGACCATGGCCGGGCTGACGATCCCTCCAACCGAAAGACCGATGAACACGTCGGCGCCGGAGAGGGCGTCGGCCAGCGTGCGCGCCGGAGTATCCGCCGCAAACCGTTCCTTGTACGGGTTCATCCCCGCGGCGCGGCCCTTGTGGACGACACCCCGTGTGTCCACGAGCATGATGCGGGTCCTGGGCATCCCGAGCCTGACGAAGAACTCGCCGCACGCGATGGCCGCCGCGCCGGCGCCGCTGATGACCACCGTCACCTCGTCGATGCGTTTGCCGGCCACTTCGAGGGCGTTGAGCAGCGCCGCACCGGTGATGATCGCCGTGCCGTGCTGATCGTCATGGAAGACCGGAATGTCCAACAGGGTCTTCAAGCGCTCCTCGATCACGAAGCATTCGGGCGCCTTGATATCTTCCAAGTTGATCCCGCCGAACGTCGGCTCGAGGGCCTTGACGATGCGCACGATGTCGTCAGGGTCCGTCGCGTTGATCTCGATGTCGAAGACGTCGACATCGGCGAAGCGCTTGAAGAGGAGCGCTTTTCCTTCCATGACCGGCTTGGCGGCCAGGGCACCAACGTTGCCCAGACCGAGAACGGCCGTGCCGTTGGTGACGACCGCCACGAGGTTCTCCCGCGCGGTATAGGCGTACGCAGCAGCAGGGTCGGCGTAGATTGCCCGGACGGGTTCGGCCACGCCGGGCGTGTACGCCAGGGATAGGTCGTGTTGTGTCGCGCATGGTTTGGTGATCTGGATGGCGATCTTTCCAGGCCGGCCGGTCGCATGGTATCGTAGTGTCTCTTCCCGCAGGCTGCTCACGGGTAAGCCCTCCTTTGGAGCCGTCGATTCAGTTCCACTGTGGACCCGCGGACCGACCCCCTCTATCGGGCACCCGCCCGATTTTCAGGCTCGAGCGCGGATCGGCTGCCCGCCCGATAGCCGCCCGGCTGGCGCGCGGTCTATCGTGATGTTGGAACCGCCGATCTGTAGGGGGAGGGTTGGATCATGGATGCCATACAGCGGATGCTCGTCGCGACGGATCTCTCGGACATTTCGACCAGCATCTACAAAACCGCGGCAGATCTTGCCGGGCGGACGAAAGCTGAGATGATCGTCGCACACATCGCGAGTCCTGAGGAATACGCGGAGACGCTGCGCGAAGTACATCTGAGCGTCGATGAGTACCTTGAGCGATTTCGGTCCACGATCCGCTTCGCCGTCCGCAAGGCGATCGGTGAGACTGTGCCCGTGCAGGCCGAGGTCGTCATGCGCGCGCGAAGCGTGGCCGCCGACCTGCTGGACTTGGCCACCCGCCTGCACGTAGATCTGATCGTGATGGGCACTCACGGTCGCACCGGTGTGCCCAGAGCCCTCCTGGGCAGCGTCGCCGAAGAAGTTATCCGCCACGCCGGGCTCCCGGTCCTTGTCGTGCCGATGTTCCGTCGCCCAGCGAAAGCGGCGGAGGTCGTGGCTGCTCGTAGCGGGGGAGGGATCTAGCGATGCATGAGGATCTGCTTGCCCATGCGCTGATGCAGGAGCGTCTCGCTGAGCTCGAGCGGCGGCGCCTGATCCGGGAGGCGGAACGAGCACTGTTTGGGAAAGCCACCCGGCGGCCGCTGGCCCGGAGAATATTTCCCCGGCGGACAACGGCGCCACGCGGCGCCCGTCCGCCCGAGAAGCGCGCGGCCTGATCTACGAGATACCGTTGATGGTCCCGTCAGGGGCCAGGTCAATGGCCCACACCCGCGGCCGCGGCGGCAGGGCCGGCATCGTCATCATGTCGCCTGCCAGGGCGAGGACGAAGCCCGCGCCGGCCCGCACCTCGACGTCGCGGATGTGAATCGCAAACCCCTGCGGGACCCCGCCGACATGCGGGTCATCCGTTAGCGAGTATTGCGTCTTCGCGATACACACGGGGAATCGGCCGAACCCGCGCGCTTCAAATTCCTTTAGGTGCTGGAGGGCCGCGTCCGCGAAGGTGACGCCTGAGGCGTTGTACACCTCGCGGGCGACCACATCCAGCTTCTCCGCCAGACCGGCCTCCGGGCCATAGAGCCTGCCCCCGGAGTCCGGCGGCCCGGCCGCGCACTCGTCCAGCACGATGCGGGCCAGATCGCGTGCACCCGCGCTGCCGGCGGTGAATGCGGTCGAGACCGCGGCGGGTATGCCCCACTCGTGAGCCGCCCGCTCGATCACGTCCAGTTCGTCGGGGCGGTCGGTGTCGAAGGCGTTGATGCAGATCACGGGACGCATGCCCAGCCGGCGCACGATCTGCACGTGATGGCGCAACTGCGCCAGTCCTGTCGTCACGGCCGCGGGCGCCGGTTCTCCCAGCCGCGTCAGCGGGACGCCGCCGTGATACTTGAACGCGCGGACGGTGACGACGATTACGGCGACGCGCGGATGCGGCCCGCCGTGCGCTTCGACGAGGTTCACAAACTTTTCCGCGCCGAGGTCCGCACCGAATCCGGCTTCGACCACCACGTAGTGGGCTAGTTTCCTCGCCAGCAGCAGTGAAACGAGCGAGCTCGTGCCGTGCGCGATGTTGGCGAACGGGCCCGCGTGGATGAGCGCGGGCCCACCGTCCTGTGTTTGCGCCAGGTTGGGTTGCAGAGCGTCTCGGAGCAATGCCGCCATGGCGCCCGCCGCGTGCAGGTCTTCCGCGGTCACCGGCGTGCCATCACGCGTCTGGCCCACGACAATGCGGCCCAGCCGGGCCCGGAGGTCCGCGTAGTCGCACGCCAGGCCCAGGACCGCCATCACTTCCGAAGCGGCCGTGATGTCGAACTGATCCTCGCGCGGGGCGCTCCCCAACCCCACGATCACGTGCCGTAGGGCTCGGTCGTTTGTGTCGAGCACACGGTGAAACGTCGGGCGCCGGATGTCCGGCTGGGGTTCGCGTCCTCGGAAGATGTGGTCGTCGAGTACTGCGGCCAACAGGTTGTTGGCGGCGGTGACGGCGTGGAAGTCGCCGGTGAAATGGAGGTTGATCTCCGCGGCGGGTTCAACGGTGCAGCGCCCGCCGCCCGTCGCGCCGCCCTTCAGGCCGAACACGGGCCCCATTGACGGCTCGCGTAGGCACACGACAGTCGGGGCGCTGCTCGCCCGCAGTGCCTGGGCGAGCGCGATGGCCGTCACCGTCTTGCCTTCGCCTGCCGGCGTGGGGGTGATGGCGGTGACCAGGACGACGTGGCCGTCGGGCCTGCTGCGCCGCAGCGCCAGCGCGTCCAGCCTCACCTTGGCTTTGAAATGACCGAACAATTCGAGCTCAGACGGATCGAGTCCGACCTCCGCTGCCACCGCGGTGATCGGGCGCAATCCCGTCGCAATCGCGGCCATCGATGCCTCCCCAAACCAGACCTGCTTTCAGGCTACGGACCGGCCCCACGCCGGGCCATCCGTCGAAGGCCCGATTCTCGCCCGCGGCGCGCGGCCAGCCGCGCAGGATCAGATATTCGCCCGATAGTGGCGGCCCCCGACCCGTGTGATGCTAACAATGGAGCAATGTAACAGGGAGGAGGGAGATGCCATGACATGCCGGGAGCGCCTCGAGCGAGTCTTTCACGAACTGGGGGTGCCGTACCGCGTCACCCCGCATCATCTCGCGTATACGGCGCAGGAAGTCGCCACGACCGAGCACATCAGCGGCTACGCTGTCGCCAAGGTGGTGATCGTCATGACTGACGATGCGCCGGTTATGGTCGTCCTGCCGGCGCCGCTTCGCGTCCACCTAGAGAAAGTGAAGGGCGCGTTCGAGGCCAAGACGGCCCGCCTGGCCAGCGAGAAAGAGTTTGTGGAATTCTTCCCCGACTGCGACGTCGGCGCGATGCCGCCGTTTGGCAACCTCTATGGCGTTCCGGTCTGCGTCGACCGTCGCCTGACGGTTGATCCGGAGATCACCTTCAACGCCGGCTCGCATCGCGAGACGATGACCATCGCGTACGGTGACTTCGAGCGCTTGGTCCGTCCGAAGATTGCCGAAGTCTCCATGCCACCGGCGGAGCAGCCGGTCTCAGAGTACGAGATGAGGCGATGAGCACGAGGGCGGGCGCGGCACCGCTTCCGGGTCAGAGCCAGCCGCGGCAGCGCCCGCCCTTCGTCCGCACGTTCGTTCTGGGATTGTCCCGGACGCGGCCTGTGCGTCATCTCGTCACGCGTACGGGTCTGTTCCGGCCGGTCGTGAACCGGTTCATCGCGGGTGAGACCCCCGCCGCCGCCCTCACCGCCGTGGCCGACCTCAACGCCCGCGGCCTGCTTGTCACCGTCGATCTGCTTGGCGAGGCGACCGTCAGCGACGCCCTCGCCCGGCAGGCCGCGCTGGGCTACGTCAGGATATTGGACGCTTTGAGCCGGCGCGGGTTGCGCAGTCACGTTTCGGTCAAGCTCTCGCAACTGGGGCTCGACCTCTCGCTTGACACGGCCGAGGCGTGGCTGCGTGACATCGTGGCGCATGCGCAGACCAGCCGGACGTTTGTGCGGGTGGACATGGAGGATAGCGGGCGCCTGGCTGCGACCCAGCGGGTGTTTGACCGCGTATGGCATGCGGGGGCGCGCAACGTTGGAATCGCCCTGCAGGCCTATCTGTATCGCACCCCAGACGACGCCAGACGCTACGCGGCCCGCGGTGTGAGCATCAGGTTGTGCAAGGGCGCGTACGCCGAACCCCCGGACCTCGCATATGCGCGCAAGGCCGACGTCGATGCGGCGTTTGTCCGCCTGATGCACCAGGTGCTTGGCAGCGAGAGCTATCTCGCCATCGCCACCCACGACGAGCGTCTGATCGAACAGGCGAAGACGCTCGCGGCGGCGAGGAACATCGCGTCGGAACGGTTCGAGTTTCAGATGTTGTACGGTATCCGCCGGGACCTGCAGGAGTTGCTGGTGCGGCAGGGTTACCGCGTGCGCGTCTACGTGCCGTTCGGCACCCATTGGTATCCGTACTTCATGCGGCGGCTTGCCGAGCGTCCCGCCAACGTGCTCTTCCTGGCCCGACACCTGATCCGGCGCTAGCTTATGCGCCTCGCGTTGCTCGGCGATGTCATGTTGGGCCGGCTGGTGAACGAGGCGCTTCGTGCCCTCCCGCCCGCATACCCGTGGGGCGACACCCTGCCGATCTTGCGCGCGGCGGACGTGGTGATCGCCAACCTGGAATGCGTTCTCGCGGACCACGGCGTGCCGCAGCCCGAGAAGGTATTCACCTTTCGTTCCGATACGAAGAACGTCGCTGTCCTGAATGCGGCGCGGGTCGCAGCGGTCTCGCTCGCCAACAACCACTCGCTGGACTACGGATGCGAGGCGCTGGTCGAGTGTCTTTCAGTGCTTCACGGGTGCGGGATCGCCGTAGCTGGGGCCGGTCGATCACTGGACGAGGCCGCCGCGCCCGTGCTGGTGTCTCTCCGCGGTCGCGCCTCACCGGTGGCTGATGTCCCAGCGCTCGCCCTGGTGGGCTGGACCGACAATGAGCCCGCGTGGGAAGCCGGTCCGCACACGCCCGGCGTATTCTACGTGTCGCTGACGCCGGACGGTGATGACCCGAGGGAGGAGGCCCTGCTCTCGGTCGTCGCGGCCGCCGCGAATGCGGGGCAGTGTGTCATTGTGTCCGCGCACTGGGGGCCGAACTGGGGCGTCGAGCCGCTGGCCGACCATGTCCGGGTTGCGCGTCGGCTGATCGACGCGGGCGCCGACGTGATCTTCGGCCACAGCCCCCACGTCTTTCGGGGGGTGGAACTGTATCGCGGAAAACCCATCTTCTATGGCTGCGGGGACTTCATCGACGACTACTACGTCGATGCTGTGGAGCGCAATGATCTGTCGTGCGTGTCCGTCCTGGACTATGAAGAGGGGCGCCTGCGGCGGCTCTTGCTGTATCCTACGGTCATTCGGCGGTTCCAGGCTCGCCTGGCCCGTGGTGCCGATCGTGAGATGTTCCTGGAGCGCGCGGCCCGAGTCTGCCGGGCGTGCGGTACCCGGACCCACCTCGTTCCCGAGGGTCTTGAGATCCCCCCGGATATACAGCGTTCGCCCGATGGCGCGGGGACGCGCGGTGCTCTAGCATACTAATCGAGGAGCGCGGGCGACCGGCGAACGAGCTGAGTCAACGACGCGCACGTAGACGCTGAGAGTCAATTGAGGACCTTCGGAGGGTAACTCCGGGGAGTCGTTCACGAACGGCAGGCGTCGGCGGCGTGTTCGGAGACAACGGAAGGGCCGGAACAGCCACGAATCACGCTCCTCTTAATATTTCCTATGACAACGGCCCCCACCGCCGAGTTCTTCGTCACCATCCCCGTTGGGGAGGCGGGTCTTGAGGGCCACCTCAGCGTGCCATCCGCGGCCGCCGGCATTGTCTTGTTCGCTCATGGCAGCGGCAGCAGCCGGTGGAGCCCGCGCAACCGATTCGTGGCCGGCGTATTGCAAGGCGCCGGCCTGGCGACGTTGTTAGTTGATTTGCTGACCCCCGCCGAAGAGACCGTCGATGAGCGAACGCGCCGCCTGCGGTTTGACATTGGGCTGCTCGCGGGCCGTCTCGGCGCCGCCACCGAGTGGGTGACGGCATCGCCGTCCACACGCCATCTCGCCGTGGGGTACTTTGGGGCCAGCACCGGATCTGCGGCGGCGCTGGTGGCGTCGGCGGAACGCCCCGAGGTGGTCCTCGCCATTGTCTCGCGCGGGGGTCGTCCGGACCTGGCCGGCGACGCACTGGAGCGCGTGCGCGCGCCCACGCTGCTCATCGTTGGGGGGAACGATACCCCGGTCATCGGCCTGAACCAGGACGCCCTTCGGCGCATGACGGTCGAAAAGGAACTGGCCATCGTGCCGGGCGCGACGCACCTGTTCGAGGAACCCGGGGCGCTGGAAGAGGTGAGCCGTCTGGCCGCCGGCTGGTTCTCGCGATACCTTCCGCAGCGTTAGACTACAGCGTGCCCCGCAGGCGCGGGTCCAGGGCATCACGCAGGCCGTCGCCCAGGAAGTTGAAGGCCAGCATCGTGATGACGATGGCCATACCGGGGAAGAAGACGAGGTGAGGCGCCACGCGAAGCACCTCGGTCGCGTCGGAGGCCAGCGAGCCCCACGAGGCCATCGGCGCCTGCACGCCGAGGCCGATGTAGGAGAGGAACGCTTCCACGAAGATGGCCTGCGGCACCGACAGTGTCATGGTGACGACGATCGGACCCATCGTGTTGGGGATGATGTGCCGCAACAGGATGCGTGGTGTGCTGACGCCCAGGGCCCTCGCCGCTTCGACAAACTCGCGCTCTCGCAGCGACAGCACCTGGCCCCGGACAAGACGCGCCATGGTGAGCCAGTACACGGTGCCGAGCGCAATGTAGATGTTGGTCAGGCCGGGCTTCAGCACGACCATCAACAGGATGACCCACAAGAGCAGCGGCACACCGTAGATGACGTCGACGATCCGCATCATCAGGTTGTCGACCCTTCCTCCCGCGTAGCCCGAGATGGCACCGTACGTCACACCGATGACGACATTGAAGAAGCTGGCCACGAAACCGATCGACAGCGAGATGCGGGCGCCGTATAGCACGCGCGTCAGGACATCGCGCCCGAGTTCATCGGTCCCGAACCAGTGGGCGCGGTTCGGTCCCTCGAAGAGGTGGTCGAAGTCCTGATCGCTGTATCGATAGGGCGACAGAGACGGGCCGATGATCGCGGCCATGATGAGGAAGATCGTGATCCACAGACCGATCATGGCGCCGCGGTTCTTGCGCAATCGCCGCCAGACGTCGGCCCAGAAGCCGACGCTGGGCGTGGTGTCGCGGGCTGCAGGCCCCGGCCCGTTCATGGCCCGGTGCGCGAGGGCGCGCCCCGGGTCAGTCGAATCGGATACGGGGATCGATGAAGCCATAGGCCACATCCACGACCAGGTTCATCGCGACCAGAAAGACGCTGTAGAAGACCGTCGTGCCCATGATCACCGTGTAGTCGCGATTGTAGATCGACGTCACGAAGTAACGCCCCAGACCCGGGATGGCAAAGATGCGCTCGATGACGAACGACCCCGTCAGCACCGCTGCGGTGATCGGACCCAGGTACGTGACCACCGGGATGACAGCGTTCTTCAGCGCGTGACGGTATGTCACCGTGATCTCGGCCAGGCCCTTGGCCCGCGCCGTGCGCACATAGTCCTGCCGGATGACCTCGAGCATGCTCGATCGGGTGAGGCGCGCGATGAAGCCGGTGGGGTACATCCCCAACGCCACGGCGGGCAGTAGCAGATGCGCCGGCGTCCCCCAACCGCCGGCCGGCAGCACGTGCAGGCGAAGACCAAAAAAATAGATAAAGAGCGTCGCCAGCAAGAACGATGGGATCGAGACGCCCAGCAGCGCCCAAAGCATCGAGAAGTAGTCCGAGAACGAATACTGCCGGAGCGCAGAGATCAGCCCGGTCGGGACACCGACCGCCAGGGCAAACAGCAACGCCAGCACGCCCAACTCGGCAGAGACCGGAAACCCCTGCCGGATGATGTCATTGACGGTCAGGTCTTCATATTTGAACGATGGCCCGAGATCGAAGCGCAGCAGGTTGTGCAGATAGTCGACGTACTGCTTCCAGAGCGGGTCGTTCAGCCGGTAGCGGACCTCCAGGTTGCGCAAGATCTCGGGTGGGAGCTGTTTTTCCGCCGTAAACGGCCCGCCCGGGATAGTTTTCATCAGGAAGAACGTCATCGTGCTGACCACCCAGATGACCACCAGCATGGAAAGCACGCGTCTGAAGATGAACCCGCCCATAGATGCCCTCACGCGGGGGAGGAAGGACCAACCTCCCCCGCGTCGACTCGGTCAGTGTCCTTCGATCCAGACGTTGCGCAGCAGCGGCGGGCCCGTCGGGTCGGTCGCCAGCCCCTGCACGTAGTTCTTGTAGAGGATCGGCTGGACGTAGAAATAGATGGGCGCCAGCGGCATGTCCTGGACGAAGATCTTCTCGGCTTCATGGAACGCCTTCATCCGGACAGCCTGGTCCGCCGTCTTGGTGGTCGCGTCGACCAGCCGGTCATATTCCTTGTTGCTCCACAGGCCTTCGTTGAAGGACGAGCCGGTGATGAACATATCCAGGAAGGTCTTGGGATCGCGGTAGTCGCCGATCCAGCCCGCGCGTGCGATGTCGAAGTTGTGCTGCGAGCGGGTCTGCAGGTAGACTTTCCATTCCTGGTTGGTCAGGTTGACCTTGACGCCCAGATTCTGGCGCCACATCTCCTGGATGGCCTCGGCAATCGTCTTGTGGCGCTGTGAGGTGTTGTAGAGGATCGTCAGCGTCGGGAAACCCTCGCCGTTGGGGTACCCGGCCTCGGCCAGCAACTTCTTGGCCAGCGCGGGATCGTACACGGGCATGAGCGGCCCGCCCGCCTGGCGGAAGTCCGTCCCGTTGACGACGATGCCCGACGGCACAAACGCGTTCGCCGGTTTTTCCCCGGCGCGGGTAATGCGCGCGGTGATCAGCGTGCGGTTGATCGCAAATGCCAGCGCCCGGCGCACGCGCGCGTCATCGAGCGGCTTGTGCGTGGTGTTGAACAGATAGTAGTAGGTGCCGATGTACGGCATCGCCTTGAAGTCGCCCGTCTTCAGCAGCCTCGGGATGTCGGCCACGGGCACGTTGGACGAGCCGTCGAGCTGGCCGGCTTCGTACTGGACCAGCGCTGTGCTCTCGGCCTCGATCATCGAGAACTCAATCCGCTGGAGCTTGATGCTCTTGGCATCCCAGTAGTTCGGGTTGCGCTCGAGGACGACGCGGTTCTGGCGGGTCCATTCCTTCATCACGAACGGCCCGTTGCCCACAAATGTCTCGGGCTTACCCGCCCAGGCGGGGGTACCCGTCGCCACGGTCTTCGGCACGGGCATCAGCGTATGGAAGGACAGCAGGTCGCCAAAGAAGGGCGTGGGACTCTCCAGGGTGACGACCAATGTACGGGCGTCCTTGGCGATCACGCCGACTTGTGAGACGTCCTTGATGCTGCCACTGTTGTAGGCTTTGCCGTTCTTGAGATAGTAGAGCTGATACGCGTAGTCGGCCGCCAGAGCGGGGTCCAGCACCCGCTTCCACGCAAACTCGAAATCCCCGGCCGACACCGGCTGGCCGTTGGACCATTTGGCCGCCCGCAGGTAGAAGGTCCAGGTCAGCCCGTCCTTCGAGACGTCCCAGCGTTCCGCCATGCCGGGGACGAGGCGCCCCTGCGGATCACGCTGCGTGAGACCTTCGTACAGCAGGTAGATCACGGTTGCTTCAGGAATCCCGGTGCTCTTGGCGGGATCCAACGTTTCGAAGTCAGTGCCGACGTTCCAGCGCAACACCTGGGAAGCCGACGGTTGCGCCCAGGTCGCGGGTGCCAGAGCCATGGTCATGACCAATGCCACGACCACCAGTCTGTGCATAGGTACACCCTCCTTATGGACACCACTGACTCTTGCTGCGTCCGATTTTATGGTATGGCTCGCGCGTGGAAGGGCGTAATCGGGCGCCCGCCCGATTCGGAGACGCGGGGGCTGGCGGGCCCGGTTAGTGCGGCAGGCGCTGCAGCGTGGTCACCAGCATATCCGCCAGTTCGGTTTTTTCTACCCACCCATCCGCGGCGAGGCGCTCGACGGCATCCTCGTACTCGGTCCCGTGGTTCGCGGTGGTGACCACCAGGCGCAGACCCGGGTATTGACCGCGCAGCTGCGCCAGGGCCAGCGGCTGGGCCACGCAGGCCCGCAGATCGGCCACCACAACGTCGATGGCGTCGGGTTTGGCCGACCAGAGTTCCGGCAGCGACCGGACGTGTTCCACGATGCGCAGGTCTGCGGTGCCTCCAAGCACCGACGCGATCGCCAGGTGCATCTCGGGAGAAGGCTCGACGATGGCCACGAGCAACGGTTCAGGCATCTCGTCCTTCTTATACAGAGACGAGCCCCGGGTGCCCATCAGGCCGCCGCCTGATTATCACTTGACGATGAGCGCCGTTACCATGCCGTGCATGCCGTGATCGCTTTCGGCGTGGTTGAGGAGATGGCAGTGAAACGCCCACACGCCTGCCTCGGTCGCGTGGATCAGCACGTCGAACCGCTGACCCGGCGAGATGTTCAAGGTGTCGACCTGATACGGCTGCGGAACCGGGTAACCGTCCTCGGTGATGACCCGCATCGGCATGCCGTGGAGGTGCATCGGGTGGATCATCAATCCTTCGTTCATAAAGCGCACGCGGATCCACTCACCGTTCTTGGCTACAATCGGTGCCGTAGCCGGAAAGCCTTTGCCGTTAATCGTGTACCCAAAGAAACCATCATTGAGAATCAGGATCTGGTCTTGACTGACCTTTGGCTCTGCCGACCTGTTCTTCGGCTCGATGATGAACGCGCCCAGCAGGCCGAGTGGCACCTGGCGGTCTGCGGCGTGGTGCGAATGGTACATGTGCGAACCGGGATTGCGTGCGGTGAACTCGTAGGTGAACGACTCTCCCGGCTTCACGGGCGGCTGCGTGATGAACGGCACACCGTCCATGTTGTTGGGGATGAGCAGACCGTGGAAGTGGATGGACGTGCTTTCCTTCAGGTTGTTCCTGAGGATGAGCCGCACGCGGTCGCCCTCGGTCACCCGGATCGTCGGGCCTGGGACCGCGCCGTTGTACGCAAAGGCGGTCTTTTTCACCCCGGGTGTGATCTCCCAGTCGATCTCAGACGCCGTGATCTTGAAGACCTTGACGCCGGCTGCGATCTCGGGCGCAAGGGGTTGCGCCCCCTTGCCGGCCGTCGGCGCGGGGAAGGCCTTGACCCCGGCCTCGTGACCGGCGTCCATTTCCCGAACGCGGTCCTGAATGGTCTGAGGCAGCGTGGACGCCGCCTGGGCCACGCGGGGAGCCAGGGGGCTATGGATCTGAGGCAGAAGTGGCGTCCTCCGCCCCGTGTAGGTTCCCGCCACAAAGGCCAGGGCCACCAAGAGAGCGATGAGGCCGATCTTTGGGAATCGCATTGCTGGGGGTTCCTCCTGGAGACACGATCTTGCTGGTGATCGTACCGGAATGCGCCGGACGGCAACCATCCGGTCTGCTGCTGATTTCCGCATCGGGTCCACGCCTGACGCCGGTTCAGCGGGCGGACCGATGGCGGGTTGGGGGCGTGGGGACTAAGCTGGTCCCAACGATGCTGCGGAGAGGGCTGCCATGTTTGTCCGGGACTGCATGACCCCCGATCCGAGGACGATCGAGCCGGACGCGACACTCGACGAGGCCCTGAGCCTGATGGGCGCTCTCAAGATACGGCACCTGCCAGTCGTCGATGGGAGCCAGCTGGTCGGGATCGTCACGTGGACCGACCTGATGGGCGTGGTGCCCATGCCCGGAAGGCGGCGCCGCACCGCCAACGGCGCGGGGCTCCTGGCTAACGCGCAGGTCAAGGACGTGATGACCAAAGACCCGCTGACCGTCTCACCCGATGCGCCGGTCGAGATCGCGGCGCGGATGCTGCGGGAGCGAAAGATTGGCTCGCTCCCCGTGATGGAGCGTCACATGCTGGTAGGCATCGTGACCGAGAGCGATCTGTTCGACGCGCTGGTGTATCTGTTGGGTGGAGACATCCGGGGTGTGCGAATGTCCCTGGAGCTGCCAAACGGTCTCGCCGACGTGACACGGTTTACTGCCGCGCTGGCCGGTCTTACCATCGAGAAGAACGCGGTCGTCGTGACTGTTCGCGTCGACGAAGTATCCCACCGTGGGTACGTGCGCGTGGCGACCCCATCCCCGCTCGCTCTCACCGAACACCTGGCCACCGCGGGTTTTGAAATCTCCAATTTGCGATTTGACGGCGTCCCGAAGAACGCCCGGCACACGTCCTGATAGCAGGTGAGGGAAACTTTCAGGCCCGGGTCGGCCTGAAACGGAGGAGCCGGAGCCCGTTGAATACCACAAGGACCGTGCTGCCCTCGTGCCCGACCACGCCCAGCGCCAGGCGCAGACCTACGGCAAAAGTCAGCATGATGAGCACGGCGATGACGCAGGCTGCAAACGCGAGGTTTTGCCTGATCACCCGCCTGGCCTGACGGCTCAGCTGGATCGCCTCCGGCAGCCGGTACAGGTCGTCCCCCATCAGCACCAGGTCGGCGGTTTCCATCGCGGCGTCGGTACCGGCGGCCCCCATCGCGACGCCGATGTCGGCGGTGGCCAGAGCCGGCGCGTCGTTGACCCCGTCGCCCACCATGGCGACGACGCCCTCCCGGGCCAACCCCTTGACGACTTCGGCCTTCTGCTCGGGGAGGAGGTCCGCACGGGTCTCGTCCAGTTCGAGTTGTCTCGCCACGGCCTCGGCGACTTGATGGTGGTCGCCCGTGAGCATCACGATCCGCCGAATGCCCAGCGCCCGCAGCGCACGAATGGCCGGGTACGCCTGCGGCCGAAGCGTGTCCGCCACGGCGAGAATGCCGAGCAAGGTCTGGTTGGCCACCAAAATGGGGACCCTGCCTCGCTCGCGCAGCAGGCTGAGGTGGATGGCCACGTGCTCGGAGATTGTGACGCCCTCGTCGCGCATGAACTGTTCGCTGCCCACCCGCACCGTCTGGGTCCCGACGATGCCTTTGACCCCGCGGCCCGTGACCGACTCAAACGACTGCGGATCTACCAGGGCCACGCCGCGTTGCCGGCAGGCCGTCACCACCGCCTCGGCCAGCGCGTGTTCTGACCGCTGTTCGATGCTGCCGGCCACTTCCAGCAGCGTCTCCTCGGTGACGGCCAGCGGGACGACGTCGGTCAACTCCGGTCGGCCCATGGTCAGCGTTCCCGTCTTGTCAAAGACGACGGTCCCGACGTCGGCAAGCCGCTCGACGTGCACGCCGCCCTTGAACAAGATGCCGCGGCGCGCGGCGTTCGCGATCGCCGACAGCACGGTGGCAGGCGTGGCGATGACCAGCGCGCAGGGGGAGGCCACCACGAGCAACGTGATGGCGCGATAGAAGGCCGCGTCTCCCGCAAATCCCAGCGCGATGAACACGGCGTACGCGGCGATCGCGCCCAGGATCACGACGATCGCGTAGACTTGACCGAAGCGGTCGATCAACCGCTGGCTCGGCGCCTGCGCCGACTGCGCTTCTTCGACGAGCGCGATGATCCGTGCGAGCGTCGCGTCTTCCGCTTCCTTCGTCACCTGGATTTCCAGGCTGCCGCGCTGATTGATCGTGCCGGCGAAGACCGGCGTCCCGGGGCCGACGTCGACCGGGATCGACTCCCCGGTAATGGGGGATTGATCGATGCTAGAGGCGCCGTGCGCGACGACGCCGTCGGCGGGCAGCCGTTCGGCCGGCCGGACAATGATGACGTCACCGACGCGAAGGTGTTCGACGGCGATGACGATTTCTTTGCCATCGCGCCGCGCATGCGCCTCGCGGGGGCGCAGGTCCATCAGCGCCCGGATGGCGCGGCGTGTGCGGCCTACTGCGTAGAATTCCATGGCATTGCTGAGGGAGAAGAGGAAGAGGAGGATGCCGCCCTCGTCCCACTGGCCGATCGATGCGGCGCCGAGCGCCGCGATGAGCATGAGCAGGTTGACGTCGACGCGGCGACGCCGCAGCGCGCCCCATGCGGTGATCGCGCTGCCCGTACCGCCGGCCAGATATGCGAGGACGTGCAGGGGGAGCGACGCCGGGTCACCGGCGAAGTGCTCGACCAGTCTCGCGCCGATCAGGAAGAATGCACAAAACGCCGGCTGTGCGCCGGGGAGGATGTGATGGAGCCAGGACCCCGATCTGACGCTCCGGTCGGGGCCTGCCGGCCGCGTGTGGAGCACCGGCTCTAGCGGCGGGCTCCCTTCCGAGGGCGCCGGACCGGTACCCTTCGACGGCCGGCGGCGCGCTTGGGCGGCGCCGTCTCGCGCGGCCCTTCGCGCTCGCCACCCGTGTCGTGGAGGTTGAGGAATACACGGATGATGTCGCTGGCGCTGACAATGCCGATCACCCGGCCACCCTCGACGATAGGCAGGCGCCGGACCATCTGGTCGAGCATCATGCCCGCGACCTCTTCCACCGACGCGTCCTGCGCGGCGCTGACCGGATCCGAGGTCATGATGTCGGTCACCCTCTCGCCGACCCGGCCTACCAGGTCAACCAGGCTGACCATTCCCACCAGCTGGCCGGCGGCGTCCACGACCGGCGCGCCGTGGATCCGGTACCGTGTCAGGAGCTCGCTCGTCTCAGCCACCGTCATGTCCGGTACCACTGAGATGACGTCCCGTGTCATGATGTCTGCGGCCGTCAACATCGGCGTCGCCCCCGGTGCGTCGTTTTGTAGATCCGAAACCCTACTCAGCGTAGCCCCGCGACGTGGACCGGGCCATCGGTCGAGTGCCTGATTCCAGCGTCTGGGCGTTGGTGGCATCATAGCATTGGAGATCACAGGGGGTGAGTATGGATGGCAACCGAGATCAAGCGAATTCTGGTTCCTACCGATTTCTCGCCCGGCGCGGAGCCGGCCCTCGCGTGGGCGGCCAGGCTTGCCGACTGCTTCAATGCACAGATTGTCCTTCTGCACGTCGTCGACGTCCGGCTCGCGGCGCTGGCGGGGCTGCCGCCTGACATGGCCGCGATGCCCGCCGTCGACGAATTGGTCCAGGGCGCGCGCACCGAGGCCGACGAGCAGATGAAGCGGGTCGCCGCGCGCTTCCCGCGGGCCACCACGTTGGTCAAAGAGGGCTCGGCGCGCACCGTGATCCTCGAGGTCGCGAAGGACCTCGATGTCGATCTCATCGTGATGGGCACGCACGGACGCACAGGTTTTGCGCACGTGTTCTTCGGGAGCGTGGCCGAGCACATCGTGCGGCATAGCCGCATTCCGGTGCTGACGGCGCGCCAGGAGGAAACATCGTAGGCGGTTCCGTCGCTCATGTCGACGGGGGCGCCTACGACAGGGCCACTCTGAAAGGCCTGATCGGCCTGGCGTTAGGGCCGCTGCTGTTTGCCGTTCTCCTGGTACTGCCGCTGGATGGGCTCGCCCCGCGGGCACACCGTCTGGCCGCGGTCTTCACGTGGGCCGTCGTCTATTGGGTGACCGAGGCGGTGCCGGTGCCGGTGACCGCGGTGCTGGCGTCCGTGCTCTCCGTCCTGCTGGGGATCGCGCCGGCGCAGGCCGTCCTGGCGCCCTACGGCGATCCCATCATCTTCCTGTTCATTGGGTCGTTCATGCTTGCGGCCGCGTTTCAGGAAACGGGGCTGGATCGCCGCGTCGCGTTTACGCTGCTGCGGTTTCCCTGGACGACGCGCACCCCTACACGCGTGCTGGCCACGCTGGGGGTAATCACATGGGCGATGTCCTTGTGGATGAGCAATACGGCCACGACGGCGATCATGCTGCCTGTCGGCCTCGGCATCCTCAAGAGTATGGGCGAGACACCGTCGCCGGGGACACCGCGGAACGCGGGCCGCGGTGGCTTCTCCGTTGCGCTGTTGTTGATGCTGACGTGGGCGTCCTCGACCGGAGGCATCGGAACGCCGGTGGGCTCACCACCGAACCTGATCGCCATCTCGATGCTCCGCGAATTGGCCGGCCGGCGGGTGACGTTCTTCGACTGGATGTCCGTCGCGCTCCCGATGGCCCTCCTGATGCTGGGGCTGTGCTGGGTGATCCTCACGCTGCGGTACGGCGGGCCGACCCGGTCCGGCGTGGACCTGCAGCGCCACGTGGCCGCCGAGCGCGCACGACTGGGGCCGTGGCGCCGGGGCGAGGCAAACGTGGCCGCGGTGTTCGTGCTGGCGGTCATCCTCTGGGTCTTGCCCGGTGCGACCGCGATGATCTCGCCACAGGCAACGCTGCCACGCTTCTTCGAACGTCATCTGCCCGAAGCGATTGTGGCGTTGGGCGCCGCGGTCTTGCTGTTTCTGTTGCCGACCGATCTGCGTCGCGGCAAGTTCACGCTGACCTGGCGGGGGGCTGTTGGCATCGATTGGGGCACGATCCTGCTCTTCGGCGGGGGGCTGTCGCTTGGCAAACTGATGTTTGAGACGAAACTCGCCGAAGCCGTTGGGACAGCAGTGGTGCGCGCCGCGGGCGCCGACAGCGTGTGGGCGCTGACCGCGGTGGCGATCGTGTTGGGCATCGTGCTCTCGGAGACCTCATCCAACACCGCGTCGGCGAGCATGCTAGTCCCGACGATCATCGCCGTCGCCGCGGGGAGCGCCATGAATCCCATCCCGCCGGTGCTCGGCGCGACGCTGGGCGCGAGCTTTGGCTTCATGCTACCGGTGTCGACGCCACCCAACGCGATCGTCTATGGCTCGGGGTTGGTCCCGTTGAAAGAGATGATGACGTCGGGGATCTGGCTCGACGTCACCGGTGGGATCCTAATCTGGGTGGGGCTCAGGGTGCTGTGCCCGCTGCTCGGCCTCGCGTGAGCGTGCTAGCCTGTGAAATGGTTGGGTGGGCGGTAAAATGAAAAGGAAAGTCCTATGGACCTTGGGGAGGGATCCGCAATGTTGGAAGAGATGCTGAACCGGATCGGGCAGGTACACGATCGGGCGTCGGTCAAGACAGTCTTCGGTGAGCCGTTTCAGGTCAACGGGCGCACTATCATACCAATCGCTAAAGTCCAGTACGGTTTTGGGTTCGGCGTAGGCCGCAGCAAGGAGAAGGAGAAGGACGAAGAGGAGTCCGGCGAGGGTGGGGGCGGCGGCGCGGGCGTGTCCATCAGACCGATAGCCGTCCTGGAGATCACCGGTCAAGAGACGAA
>JBGQGY010000069.1:0-19516 GCA_041497675.1 bacterium
CGCCCAGCAGGGGCGAGCGGCGATCCTTGCTGCGCAGCCGTCGATCCGCCCGCCGCGCCTGCGCCAGGGCAAGATCGGGTGTCAGTTCCGCGAGCGCATTGTACGTCGGCCCCATACGGTTGAGCCGATCCAGGAAGATCTTGGTGAGCTCCACCGACGAGATCTTCCGCGCCCGCAGTTCACGGCCCAGTTCCGTTGCGGTTTTGAAGAACGGGTCGTTGTCAGCCACGCGTGCATCCCCCAGATGTGTCATCACGCTGCAGAAGCCTCCCCGCGGGACGGGGCCGCAGCGCCGAGCGCCCCGACAGGGAGGCTTGAGCCTACTTCGTCACGAGCTTCAGCGGGACGGGCGTGAACTTCGGCAGCTTCTGCCCGCCGAGCGCCTTGGCCGCCGCTTCCACCGCCAGCCGCCCCATCTCCCTGGGCTGCTGCGCGATAGTGGCGGCCAGCTTGCCTTCCTGAACCGCCTTCAGCGCGTCGGCGATAGCGTCGAACCCGACCACGAAGGTCCCTTTGTCGCGCTTCGCCGCGCCGATCGCCTGGACCGCACCCAGAGCCATCTCATCATTCTGGGCGAACACCGCGTCAATCTTCTTTTGCGCCTGCAGGATATTTTCCATCACCTGGAGGCCCTTGGCCCGATCGAAATCCGCGGTCTGCGATGCCACAAGCGTGATGCCCGGATACTTCTTGAGCCCGTCGCGGAAGCCCTTGCCGCGGTCACGCGCGGCCGAGGTGCCCGCGATACCTTCCAGCATGACGACGGTCCCTTTGCCGTTGAGCCGCTTGCCCACGTACTCCGCCGCCATCACGCCTCCGGCAACGTTGTCACTGGCAATATGCGCGACGATGTCGCCGCCGTTCGCCCCGCGGTCAACGGTGATGACCGGGATCTTCGCGGCATTGAGTTTCTTGACGGTCGGGACGATTGCGTCGCTGTCGGTCGGGTTGATGACCACCAGGTTGACCTTCTTGGCGATCAGATCCTCGATACTGCTGGCCTGTTTGGCCGGGTCGTTCTGCGCGTCAAGAATCACGAGCATGACACCGGCCTTGGCGGCCGCCGCCTGAGCCCCGTCGCGCAGGTCGACGAAGAACGGATTGTTGAGGGTCGAGATCGACAGACCAACAGTGAACTTGGGAGCGGCCAGCGCTCCGGAGAACCCCAGCGTGAGGGCCAGGGCCGCCACGATGGTACTCGCCACTACCTGCCTGTACATCTGCATATCCTCCCTTCGGAAACTGTGTCGATCCGTCCACGATCCGGTCCGGATGCGCTATCACCTCCTCCCGCGGAGTTTCTGATCGAGCAGTACGGCCAGCAGGATCACCACGCCCTTCACGACCTGCTGGTAGAACGAGGAGACGTTCAACAGATTGAGCCCGTTGTTCAGAATGCCGATCAGAAACGCCCCCAACAGCGTGCCGGCCATGGTGCCCTCGCCCCCGGCGAGCGTGGTCCCGCCCAGCACGACGGCCGCGATCGCGTCCAATTCGTATCCCAGCCCGGCCGTGGGCTGCGCGGAATCTAGCCGCGACGTTAGGATGACGGCCGCGACCGCCGATAGAAAGCCGCTGATCGCATAAACGAGTATCTTGTACCGGCGCACGCCGACGCCCGAGAGCCGCGTGGCCTCCTCGTTGCCGCCGATCGCATAGATGTACCGTCCGACGACCATCTGGGTCAGCATGATCGTCGCGGCCGCGAACACGAGCAGCGTGATGATCGCGGGCACCGGAATCCCGGCGGCATCACCCGTGCCCAGCCACGAGAACGCCGCGCCGAGGTCACTGATCGGGCGGCCGTCCGTGTACACGAGCGTTAGCCCGCGGGCGATCGTCAGGGTCGCCAGCGTCGCGATGAACGGCGCGACGTTGCCGTACGCGACCGCGATGCCGTTGACCGCGCCAAACCCCGTGCCGACGGCGAGCCCGGCCAGCAACGCGACGACCAGCGGCGTACCGCCCTTCAACACGCCGGCCAGCACGGCGCCGGCGATGGCGAGGACGGAACCCACGGACAGATCGATCCCGCCGGTCAGGATCACAAACGTCATGCCGGCGGCCATGATCGCGTTGATCGAGACCTGGCGCGTGACGTTGAGCAGGTTGCCGACCGTAAGAAACGACGGCGACAGCACGGTCAGCGCCGCCATCAACAACACCATGGCCGCCGGCAGTCCAAACCGCTGCACGCGCATCCGCAGCTCGACGCTCGAAGCGCCGCGGCCGGCTGGACGCGGCGCGGCGTCAGTGGCCGGTTGCACGTCGATACGTCCTCCCTGTGGCGCTCGCCATGATCGCCTCTTGCGTGGCGTCGGCCCGCGAGAACTCGCCTGTGACCTCGCCTTCGTGCATCACTAGGATTCGATCCGACATGCCGAGGACTTCGGGGAGTTCAGACGAGATCAAGACCTGCGCCACGCCGGCGCGCGCCAGATCCACCATGAGCCGGTACAGTTCCACCTTGGCCCCAACGTCGATACCGCGCGTCGGCTCGCACAGCAGCAGCACCTTTCCGCCGCCTTCCAGCCACTTCGCTACGACGACTTTCTGCTGGTTGCCTCCCGACAGCGTCCGCGCCGTCTGTTCTGGGCCGGTCGCCTGGATATGCAGGCGATGGATCCGCTGCTCGACGACGCGCCGCTCTTCGTCGCGGCGGACGAATCCGCCGACCTGGAGCCGCTCAAGCGACGGCAGGCTGACATTGGCCCGGAGGCTCATCCCGAGCACCAACCCCTGCGTCTTGCGGTCTTCGGGCACCAGACCGATCCCATGGGCGATGGCGTCGGCGGGAGACTCGATCTCGACCTTCCGGCCCTCGACGACGATGTCGCCCGCCTCGAGGGGAAGGGCGCCGAAGATGGCGTGGGCCACCTCGATCTTCCCGGACCCGACCAGACCCGCGATGCCCACGATCTCGCCGGCGTTCACGGTGAACGACACATTCCGGAACAGACCCGGAACCGACAGGCCCCGCACCTCCAGCACCGGCCGGCCGGCCGGCACGGGTTCCTTCGGAAACTTCTCCGTGAGTTTGCGGCCCACCATCGCCTGGATCAGCCCGTCCATGTCGATGGCGTCGCGCCGGAACGTGCCGACGTGATGCCCGTCCCGCAGGACCGTGACGCGGTCGGCAATGCGGAAAATCTCCTCCAAACGGTGCGAGATGTAGACCACCGCCACGCCGCGGGCGGTGAGATCGCGGATGATACCAAACAACCGGTTCGTCTCCTCGATCGTGAGCGCCGCTGTAGGCTCGTCCATCACCAGGATGTCGGCATTCTGACTGAGCGCCCTGGCGATCTCGAGGGCCTGGCGTTCGGCAACGCTGAGCAGGTCCACGCGCGAGCGAGGATCCACATCGACACCAAGGTCGGCCATCGCGCGTTGCGCCTGGTTCCGCGCGGCCTTCCAATCGACGAACCAACGCCAGCGCCGCGGCTCGCGCCCCAGCAGCAGATTCTCCGCTACCGACAGCGGGCCGACTTGACTGAGCTCCTGGTGAATGATGGCGATACCGAGTTCACGCGCCTGCCGCGGGCTGGTGATCTCGACCTGCCGGCCGCGCAGCCGGATCTCGCCGCTGTCGCGGCGATGAATACCGCCAAGGATGCGAATCAGGGTCGACTTCCCCGCGCCGTTCTCGCCGAGAAGCGCGTGTACTTCGCCGGGCAGCACGTCAAGGTCGACCCGCTCGAGGGCGCGCACGCCCGGAAACTCTTTGCTGATCTCGAGCATCTGCAGCACCGGCGCCGGCGCGGGTACTCCCATCAGAAGGCGACCCCGCACCGGAGCAACACGTTGGCAAACGGCGTGCACTCCCCGGTCCGGATGACCGCGCGCGCGTCTCGGACGCGGGCCTTCAGCGCCTGATGGCTGATCTCGACTACGGGTGTCTTCCCGAGGAGTTTCTTCAGCGCTCGGTACGCGCCTGGATTCCTCCGCGCCATCTCCTTGGCGATCACGGCACGCTCGACCACCACCTCGCCGAGCAGCGCCTCCACGGTCTGGACGAACCCGGGTACGCCGCGCGTCAGTGCCAGATCAATACGCCAGACACCGTCCGGAATCGGCAGCCCGGCGTCGGCGACGCCCACGAGGTCCGTGTGGCCGAGGGTGGCAATGAGGTACGACAGATCGCTGTTGAGAATGCCGGCACGCTTCACCGCGCCATCGCCTCCTCCACCTCCGCGCGCGTGGGCATGGATTGTGCGCCCATGCGCGTCACCTTGAGCGCCGCGGCGTGCGTCGCAAACCGGACGGCATCGGGCAACGCCTGCCCTTCGCCGAGCGCGACACCCAGGGCCGCGGCGAACGCGTCGCCGGCGGCGGTAGTGTCCAGCGCCTTGACCGGAATCGCCGGCACGTGCGCGCGACCAGTGGTGGACACATAGACCGAGCCTCGCTCGCCGAGCTTGATGACCGCGGCGCTCGCCCCCTTCTGCAAAAGCGCCTCGGCGGCCCGTTCGGCCTCTGAAATGCTGGTGACGGGCAGGCCGGTCAGCACGCGCGCCTCGGTCTCGTTGGGGTTGATGACGTCGATCAGGGGCCAGAGGTCGTCGGGCAGCAGGGCCGCGGGCGCCGGGTCCAGGCAAACGATCGCGCCGGCCTCCCGACCGAGGCGCGCAGCCCGCACCACGGCGTCCATGGGGACTTCCAACTGCAGGAGCACCACACGGGCCGCGGCGATGACGCGGGCGGCGGCGACGACGTCCTCGGGCCGGAGACGCATGTTGGCGCCCGGGGCCACGACGATCATGTTCTGGCCCGCGGCATCTACCGTGATGAAGGCGACGCCCGTCGCGGCGCCGGGTTCCGTGCGGACCCGCGCGACGTCGATACCCTCGCGTCGGAGGCCGGAGAGTTGCTGCACACCGAACGCGTCGGCGCCCACGCACCCGATCATCGTCACGGCAGCGCCCAGCCGCGCGGCGGCCACGGCCTGGTTTGCCCCCTTGCCGCCGGGGAAGGTGCCGAACTCGGCGCCCGTCAACGTCTCGCCGACCTGGGGCAGGCGGGGCGTCTTCACCACCAGGTCCATGTTGAGACTACCGACCACGCACACCTGAACCATCTGCCCACCGTCTGTCAGGCTCTCACACGGCCTGGGTTCAGCCCCATCGTACGCCGCCTGGCCCTGGGACCACCATCAGGTCGCGGATGTAGGTGCAGGATCGAAGAGGAAGCCCCCGGCCTGCCGCGCAACACAGCATAGTGAATATGTGGCACACACTCGAGCCTCACGACGTCGCGGCTCGCCTGCAGGCTGATCTTAACGACGGGCTGACGGACCAGGAGGCAGCGCGGCGCCTGGCGCGATACGGACCGAACGAACTGCAGACCTACGGCGCGAAGTCCCGCTGGCAGATCCTGCGAGAGCAACTCACGGGCACGATGGTGGCCATGCTGATCGCCGCCGCCGCAGTGTCGGCGGCTCTCGGCGACTACAAGGATACCGTTGCGATCCTCGCGATTGTCGCGCTCAACACGATACTCGGGTTCACACAAGAGTACCGGGCAGAGCAGGCCATGGTGGCCCTCAAGCGGCTGGCGGTACCGACGGTCAAGGTCCGACGCGGCGGTCGAGTCTCGGATATCCCGGCGCGCCACCTGGTCACCGGCGACATCGTGCTGCTGGAAGCGGGAAACCTGGTGCCGGCCGACCTCCGCGTCCTGGACGCGGTTCACCTCCGTATCCAGGAAGCCTCGCTCACCGGGGAATCAGAGCCGGTCGAGAAGACGGCGCAGGCCCTTGAGCACCCGGACCTCCCCCTCGGCGACCGGGCCAACATGGCGTACATGGGAACCACCGTCACCTACGGGCGGGGCGTGGGCGTTGTCGCCGAAACCGGGATGCGGACCGAGCTGGGGCGCATCGCGGCTATGCTTCAAACGGTGGGAGCGGAGCCGACCCCGCTTCAACGACGAATGGATCAACTCGGGCGGCAGCTGGGCGCGGCGGCGCTGCTCATCGTCGCGGCCATCTTTCTGGCCGGCCTGCTGCGAGGGCAGGATCTCAAGCTGATGTTCCTCACGGCGGTCAGCCTCGCCGTGGCCGCCGTGCCGGAGGGCTTACCAGCCGTCGTCACCATCGCCCTGTCTCTGGGCGCGCAGCGCATGCTCAAACGCCGGGCACTCATCCGCAAGTTGCCTGCCGTCGAGACTCTCGGATCGGTCACGGCCATTTGCTCGGACAAGACCGGCACCCTCACCGAGAACCAGATGACGGTGACGGTCCTCGACGTGGCGGGCCATCAGGTCCGTGTCACCGAGGATCAGGATGTGGTCTGGGCGCTGCGCGATCGGCCCGCACTGGCGCTGCTGCTGGCGGGCGGTGCGCTGTGCAACGATGCCCTGCTCGAGGCGGACCCCGACGGCGGGAGCGGATTCCGCGTCGTCGGAGATCCAACCGAAGGGGCCCTGGTCGCCGCCGCCGCATGGTTCGGGTTGCAGAAATTTGACCTCGACACTGTGCTGGTGCGCGCGGGTGAGGTTCCATTCGACTCATCCCGCAAACGCATGACGACGATTCATCGAGCTCCTCCCCGCGAGTCGAGCATTCCGATCGCCCTGCGGCCTGTGGAGCGCGGGTTCCCGAGAAGTCAGTGGCCTCCCTACATCGCCTTCACAAAGGGCGCGGTGGGAAGCCTGCTGGAGGTCTGCGGCCATCTCTGGGTTGACACGAACTCCCAGCCCCTCACCGCTGCGTGGCGCGACCGCATCGTGCGCGCGAGCGACCAGCTGGCCGCAGACGGTATGCGCGTGCTGGGTGTGGCCTTTCGGCCGCTGCCTTCGCGTCCGGCGTCGTCACAGGCGGAGGACCTCGAACGCGACCTGGTCTTCGTGGGGATGACCGGGATCACGGACCCGCCACGGCCGGAGGTCAAGAGGGCCATCCTGAGCGCGGCGCGCGCCGGCATTCGCCCCATCATGATCACCGGCGACCATCCACTAACCGCTCAGCACGTAGCGCGTGAGATCGGCATCGCCTCAGACGGCCGCGTCCTTACGGGTCGAGACCTGGACCGGCTGTCTGTCCAGGATCTTGAAGGCCTGGCCGACGAGGTATCGATCTACGCCCGGGTCTCGCCCGAACACAAACTCAAAATCATTGAAGCCCTCCAGCACCGTGGGCACATCGTCGCAATGACCGGCGATGGTGTGAACGACGCGCCCGCGCTGAGAAAAGCCGACGTCGGGGTGGCCATGGGTGTGACGGGCACCGATGTGGCCAGAGAGGCGGCCGACATTGTCTTGCTCGACGACAACTTTGCCACGATCGTGGCCGCCGTCGAAGAGGGCCGGACCATCTACGACAACATCCGGAAGTTCGTCAGGTATCTCGTCACCAGCAACTCCGGCGAAATCATCGTCATGGCCGCGGCGCCTTTCCTGGGCATGCCCCTCCCCCTGCTGCCGCTTCAAATCCTGTGGATCAACCTGGTCACTGACGGCCCTCCGGCGCTGGCGTTGAGCGTAGAGCCGGCCGAGCCCGACGTGATGCGCCGGCCACCGTATCCTCCTGTCGAGACCGTCCTGTCCCGAGGCATGGGATGGTACGTCGTCGCGGTGGGATCGTTCATGGGCCTCTTGTCCCTCGGCCTGGGGTATGCCTACTGGCGCGTGGCAAATCCACACTGGCAGACCATGGTGTTCACCAGTCTCACCTTTGCGCAGATGGCGCACATCCTGGCGATCCGATCAGAGCGGGTATCGCTCTTCAAGCTGGGGCTGCGATCCAACACGCTTCTGCTGGCGGCAGTCGCCCTGACGATCGTCTTGCAACTGGCGGTGGTCTACCTGCCTTTTCTGCAGCAGGTCTTCCAGACCAGCGCGCTTCCCGCAAAGGATCTCGTACTCTGCGTGTTGCTCAGCAGCACGGTCGCCGTAGCCATAGAAACCGCGAAGTGGCTCGGACACCGCGGTGGCGGGGCTCGCCCGTAGCGCCCACCATCGGGTTAATGACCGATGGCGTCCGAGCCCGCCGCCCGGTAGCGTGGAACTGGGGAGGCGGTGGCTATGCGCGACGAGCACAATGTGGCAATTGCCAGCCGCCTGGACGAAGTGGCGAGCCTGCTCGAAGAGCAAGGCGCCAATCCGTACCGGGTGGCTGCCTATCGTCGGGCCGCGGAGCGTATTCGGGTGCTCGATGAGCCTGTGGCGGAAATCCTGCGTACTGAAGGGCTCCAGGGCCTGACGCGTCTGCGCGGCATCGGAGAGAGCATCGCGAGATCCATCCACCTTCTGGTCGTGCTGGGCAGACTGCCAATGCTGGAACGCCTTCGCGGCGAGAGCGACCCCGAGGCGCTGTTGCGGTCTGTACCCGGCATTGGACGGAAGCTCGCGGAGCGGTTCCACGACGAACTGGGCATCGCCTCGCTGCCTGAACTGGAGGCGGCTGCGCACAACGGCCGGCTCCACGACATTGCCGGCATGGGTGAGAAGCGGCTGGCAGGGATCCGGGATGTTCTTGCCAACCGGCTGGGTCGGTTGCGAGAACACGCTGTATCGGCGGCGGTCGAAGAGCCTGTCGTCGCAGAGCTCTTGGACGTCGACCGAGAATATCGCGAGAAGGCGGCGGCAGGTGTCCTGCACAGGATTACGCCGCGGCGCTTCAATCCGACCGGCAAAGCGTGGCTCTCCGTATTGCATACTCGGCGCGGGACCCGGGAGTACACCGCGTTGTTCTCCAACTCCGCGCGGGCACACCGAAAAGGCAGGACTCGCGACTGGGTTGTACTCTACTACGACGACGGCGACCGTCAGTCCACCGTGATCACCGCGACGCGCGGTCTGCTGCGGGGCCGGCGAATCGTCGTCGGCCGGCTTGCCGAGTGTGAGCAGTACTACGAGACCGTGAAGCCCGAAGCACAAACCCTGGCCATCGCCAGCGTGGCCTAACTCCCCGCCCGGGGGCACCGAGAGATGCAGAGGGGATCTCTCACCTTCGCAAGAGCCTTCGGCATCCCACTTGCCATCCACTACAGCTGGCCCCTGATCGCGGCGCTCGTTGCCTTCTCGCTGGCCAGGGGGTACTTTCCAGCCGAGTATCCCGGATGGGCGCCTGAACTCTACTGGATAACTGCGGTTGTCACGACCATCTTTTTCTTTGCTTCGGTCGTCACCCACGAACTGGGGCACTCAATTGTCGCGCTGCGGGAGGGACTGCCGGTTCGCAGCATCACGCTGTTCATCTTCGGCGGCCTGGCGCAGATCGGGCGCGAGCCACGGACGGCCGCCGCAGAGCTTCGCATCGCAGCTGCGGGACCGGTGGTGAGCCTGGGCCTTGCGGGCCTCTTCCGGGCGCTGAGCTTTCTACCCGCAGCGCCGATGCTGGCGGCCTCGGGTACCTACCTCAGCCGTATCAACCTCCTGCTGGCCCTGTTCAACCTGCTCCCCGGGTTCCCGCTGGACGGCGGGCGGATCCTGCGGGCCATCCTGTGGGCGACAACGGGCAACTTGCGAACGGCGACGCGCCAGGCGGCCACGGTGGGTCAGGTCCTGGCGTTCGGGTTGATCTTCCTGGGCGTCTGGCAGATATTCCTCGGCAACCCGCTGAACGGGCTGTGGATCGCCTTCATCGGCTGGTTTCTCAACAGCGCCGCCGAATCCAGCCTGCACCAGGCCGCCCTCGGCCAATTGCTGGAAGGTGTCAAGGTACGAGATCTCATGACGGGAGAGTGCCCGGTCGTGGACGGCAGCACGTCGATCGAGCAGTTCGTGGACGAGCACGTGCTCCGCGCCGGACGCCGCTGCGTCCTCGTGGCCGAGGATCAGTCATTGCGCGGCATGATGACCCTGCACAACATCCGAACTGTCCCGCGTGAACACTGGAGTCGGCGTACGGTGGCAGAGGTCATGACCCCTGTTGAGCAATTGCAGCGTGCGCGGCTCGACGAAGACGTGTGGTCTCTGCTGCAGCGGATGGATGAGGCCGACGTGCATCAGATGCCGGTGACGGACGACGGGCGCCTGGTGGGCCTCATCACCCGCGAGCATCTGATCCGGTACATCCGCACCCGTCTGGAGCTGGGCATCTAGGCCCCGTGCCAGGCTACTTCGTTTCGATCGCCACCGAGGCGGTCATGTTCCAGCGAAGACGCGGATCCTGTTTGTCCAACGCGATGACCACCGTGTAGACGATGTCGCCAAATCGATTCTCGCCGAACGGCTTGATCTCGGTGACGCGACCCGCTAGCTCCAGCCCGGGAATGGCGTCAAGGGTAATCTTTACCGCGTTGCCCGTTTTAACGCTGACGATGTTCAGTTCGGTCAGATCGGTCGTCTCGATGCGCCAGATGGAGAGATCACCCACACGCACCACCGGGGCGCCCGGCGCCACAAACTCGCCCATTTTCGGACCGACCCACGCCACAGTGCCGGCCAGGGGCGACCGGATCTCGGACTGATCCAGGGCCGCCGACGCCTGTTTGACTGCTGCTGCCGCCGAGGCCACGTCGGCTTCCGCCGCGGCGACCTCTTCGCGCCGCGCGCCCGCCATCACGAGGTCGAGTTGGGCCTTCGCCCGTCTCACGTCGGCCCGCGCCGCGTCGATCTCTTCTTTACGGGCGCCGGTTTGCACCAGGCTCAACTGCTGGCGGGCCGAGGTGACCTGCGCCATCGCGCCGGCGTGTTCGGCGCGCACAGCCTCCAGATCCGCCTGGGCCGTGGCCATACGCGTGCGCGCCTGGTCGACGGATTGCTGCGGCACCGCCCGCTGCGCGACCAGCTGCTCCATCCGCTGGAGATCGTCTTGCGCCATCTTGAGCGCCAATTCGGCCTGAACGACGCGCTGGCGCGCAGAATCCGCCCGCTTCACTGCCTGGTCCACCTGCGCCTGCGCCTGCGCCCGCTCTTGCTCGCGCGCGCCCGCGATCACCTGGTTGTACCGCGCCTCGGCGGCCTGGAGCGCCGCCCGCGCCACTTCGACATCCTGAGCACGCGCACCGGCGCGCAGTTGTGCGAGTCTGGCCTGGGCGCGTTGCCTCGCCGCTTCGGCCTGTGCGACCGAGGCCGCGGCCTGCCGCGCGGCGTCCGACCGCACGAGCGCCTGGTTCTCACGGACGCGATCGCCGACGTTCACCAGGATCTCCGCGATCGCCCCACCGGTGGTGAGGCTCAGTGTCACGCCCTTGACCGGGACGACGCGCGCTTCGGCGACGACCTGGTCACCGGCCTTGACCGGCGGGAGTTTCTGACCCGGATCCTGGGACGACGACGGCGCACCGCGCAGACGGCCGGACACGACGTACCCGACCGCCAGGACGACGGCGAGCACCGCCGCACCGATCACGATCCTTCTCATCTCCGGATCCTCCTGCCCCGATTCCTACTCGTACGCCAGCACGTCGCGGACGGTGAGCCGCGACGCGTTCCAAGCCGGCAGGAAACTGGCGATGGCGGCCAACACGATCACGATACCGAACCAAAGTCCCACACCGACAATCGAGAACCGGTAGGCGGGGACCGACCGCAGGAACGCCTGCCCGACCACCGCGCTCAACACATACCCGAGCGGGAACGCCAACAGCATGCCGATGAGCCAGCTCAGGAAGCCGATCAGCATCCCCTCGACCATCACGATCTGCAGCACGGATCGGTCGGAGGCGCCGATCGCCCGCATCACACCGATCTCTCTCGTCCGCTCGATCACGTTGATGCTCATCGTCCCCATCAGACCCAGCCCGCCGACGACGGCAAGCAACACCGCCATGATCATCAAAAAGACGATGATGACATTGAACTGCGCCGTGATCTGCTTGCGGATCTCGACAATCGTCTGGTTCGAACTGATCCGCAGACCCAGACGGCGGAAGTGGGTCTCCAACGCCCGGGACACCTGTGCCGTGTAGGCGCCGTCGTGCCGGTCCGTCACCAACTGTACCCGATCGGCGCGGCCGTACGTGCGGATCACGCGCGACACGTAGGGATAGTTGGCGTAGGCGAACGGTCCGGACAGGACACCCTGCACCAGGCCGACGACGCGCCAGGTGGACTTGAGCGTGCCGATCTTCACCACAATCTCATCGCCAACGTTGATATCGGGTTCTTCCTTGGTCAGGTCGGTGTTGACGACGAGGGCGTTTTCATCCTCGGGAAGCAACCACCGGCCCTTGAGAAGCACCGGGTCGAGCATCTCGGTTGCCGCCGGCAGCGAGATGACAAAGATGCTGACGCTCTCAGTGTTGTTGGCTCTGATCCTCCGCGCGGAACGAAATCCCCAGCTCTCGGCCTTGACCACCCCAGGGATGCGAAGGGCCTCGCGCCCGAGCTGATCGATGCGATACGATCGGCTGAACTCGAGCTGTACGTCGTAGTTCCAGTACTTGAACAGCCGGTCGAGCGCGCCCACGAGCGAGCTCTGGACGCTGAGGATACCGACAAAGATCGCACCGGCGAGTGTCAATGTCCCGAGCGTGAGTGCCAGCCGCCCTTTGCGGCGAAACGTATTCCGCAGCGACAACAACATCGGTCGGGACACACCTTGGACCCGTTCGACCAGCCCATCAATGCGCCCGCGCCCCGCGGTCTCGCCCAAGCCATAGTCGCCGATCGCCTTTCGCACGGTGACTCGGGTCCCGCCGAGAATCGGAAAGAGCGCGGCCACCAGCGGGACTACGAGTCCCGCGGCGACCTCCAGCGCGAAAATTCTCGGCGGAAGACTGTACCCGCCGATTTCGAAGTTCAGCAGCGACGCGGTGAACCCGGCGAAGGCGCGGGCGCCCACGACCCCAAGCGGCACCGACACGATCAACGCCAGGAGTCCGTACCCCGCGACCGTGGCCAGGTACATGCCGACGATCTGGTCCGTCCGGGCGCCCACCGCCTTCATGATGCCCACCTGGCGAACCTGCGACGTCAACAGCGAGGAGACCGTGTTGACGACCAGCAGGCCGCTGAGCACGAGGGACAGCGCGCCCAGGACCCCGAGGATAAACGTCATCGCCTCGAGCTGACTGTCGGCCCAGTGCTTCCCCGGCTGGAACACGAGCGTGAAGAACACCTCGCGCCCGCTGTTCTCGATCTTGTTGCGGACTTCGGCGGCGACCTTCTCGACGTGGGTCTTGTCGAGCCGGTTCTCGGCGACGACAAAGTTTAACTGGTTGAAATCGCGCGTCTCCCCGAGCCACTCCAGGCTGTCCATGCTGATGTAGCCGTAGGCGACGCCGCGGAAGAACGACGCGATCTGGCTGAGGTCGTGGACCGTGCCGGCGACCCGCATGGATCGCTCCTTGCCGTCGGGCGTCTCGATGAGCAGATGGTCGCCCACCCGCGCGCCCACCATGGCGATCGACGATCGCTCGATGAGCACCTCGCGCTGTGGGGGCGGCCAGGCGCCGGTTTTATGCGTGACCTTGTTGACGCGGATCTCCTTGTAGTCGCGTAGGGCGACGAGCAGCATCTCGCGCCACTGTCCCGGCCCGACGCTGTACCGCACGGTTACGAACCGCCGGCCGTCGGCGTCACCCACCGACCGCATGTGGCGGATCGTCTCCACCAGGTCTTCGTCGAAGGAATCCTTCGTAAAGATCTGCGCGCTCGCCGGGCTCGTCGCGGCGTAGGCCGCCCGCAGGTCGCGGGTCATGATGACCCCCGATCCCGCGATCATGCCGACGGCAAAGACGCCGACCGCGATCGAGAGCACCACCAGGATGGTCCGGGTCCTGTTGCCCCACAGGTCGGCGGAGACTTTGCGCCATCGTGGACTAGCCACTCGCGTCCTCCCGGCGCTGCGCCGAGACGTTCTCGGCCTCGCGCTGCTCCGCGACCTGGCTGACGGCGTTGCGAAGCGCCTCGGATTGAGCGACCAGCGCCAGAAATGCCTGCCGGTCGAGCGCGATCGCCTCGGCGCCCGTCTCGGGCGCGGCGCAGACCGTCGCGACGGCGTTCCCACCGTGCAGCAGCTCGATCTCGCCAAAGAACTGCCCCCGGCCCATCGTGCTGACGACGAACTCGCGCCCCTCGCCCCGCTGGACGCGCACATCCACCTCACCCTTCGTGATGAGGTAGAAGTGCTCGACCGGGTCTCCCCGGCGGATGATCACCGCACCCGGCGGAAACTTCAGCGGCTCGAGGCGATGCGTGACGCCGACCAGTTGCTCTTCGGTCAGCGATGGGAAGACGCGGCCCAAGTATTCTTCGATCACCGCGCCGTCGGACAAGACGATCGTGCGCGATACCGCCCGCGCCAGGTCGTTGTCGTGCGTGACCATCAGGATGGTTTTGCCTTCTTTGACCAACCGCTCGAACAGTCGAAAGACCGACTGCGCCGTCTTCGAGTCGAGGTTGCCGGTCGGTTCGTCGGCGACGAGAATCGGCGGGTCGTTGGCCAGGGCGCGGGCGATGGCCGCCCGCTGTTGCTGACCCCCGGAGACCGATGATGGCAGCTTGTGGGCCTGGTCGGCCAGTTCGACCAGCTCCAGCAGCCGCATGGCGCGGTCGACGCGCTCGCGGGGCGCATATAGCCCTGCGAAGTCCATAGGGAGGATGACGTTTTCCAGTACCGTCAGCGTCGGCAGCAACTGGAAGAACTGAAAGATGATGCCGAGCGCGCGGCCCCGCCAGACGGCCATCTGCCCCTCGCTCAGCGTGTGGACCGGCGTACCGGCCACGAAGACCTGGCCGGACGTCGGCCGGTCGATCCCGGTGATCATGTTAATGAGCGTCGACTTCCCGCTGCCGGACTTTCCGATGACCGCCACAAACTCGCCGGCGTCGACCTTAAGGTCGACGCCTTTGAGAGCGACAAACACGCCTGCCGCGCTTTCATAGGATTTGACGACGTTACGCAGATCGATCAGATAGCCGTTGTGACCGGAGCCGGTCACGGTGCTCCTCCGACGGCGAGGATGACCTGGACGCGCGCGAGGTGATGATTGAAGCGGGCCGACGCGAGGCTGAACTCGGCCTGCGCCAGTGAGGCTTGCGCGGACGTCATTTCGAGCAACGTCCCGACGCCGGCCTGGTAGCGGACGCCGGCGATCCTGGTCGCTTCGCGGGCCTGATCGACGCCCCTGCCGGTGGCGGCCAGTTCGCCGTTGGCCTGCTCGAGCGCGAGCCAGGCCTGCAGGACGTCGAGTTCGATCCGCTGGCGGGTTTGCGCCTCGACGACCTTGAGTTGTTCCACTCTAAGTTCGGCCTCGCGGATGCGCTCGCGCGTGATGCCGCCGTCGTACAGCGACAGCGTGACCGCGAGCGTCGCCGACCAGGCGCCGACAATGCTGCCCGTCGGCCCGCTGAATTCGTACCCCGAGCTGAGCGAGAGGTTGGGACGGCCGCCGCTGGCCGCCAGCTCGATGCTGGCGCGCGCGGCCTCGGCGCGGGCACGCACCTCGACCAGTTCCGGGCGGGTGCGGAGCGCCTGCTCGATCGCCCCCTCCATCGTGCCTGCAACCGCCCGCGGTTCGAGCGTATCGCTGAACGCCAGCGGTGTTCCCAGCGGCTGGTTCAGCAGGGCATTGAGCGACGCGTCGGAGTTGCGGACACCCACCTGCGCGCGTACCAACCCCTGTTGCGCGCCGGCGACTGAGACATCGGCCTGCAGCGCGTCGAACTCCGCCGCAACACCGGCGGCCACGCGGGCGCGAGCGACCTGGAGACTCTCGTTGGCCTGATCCAGCGTGCGCTGCGCCGCGGCGAGATTCTCACGCGCCAGCAGCGCGCTGAGATAGGCCTGCTGCGCCTGAAACACGACCTGCTGAATGGTGCGCGCGAAGACCGCCTGCGCGCCGCGCAGGTTGGCTTCGGCCAGTGCGATTTGCGACTCGATCCGTCCACCGGTGTACAGCGGGAACTGCAGCCCCACCCGCACGGCCACCTGGTTCGTATCCGAGGCCGGAAACGCGAACGTGATCGTCGGCGGCGCCGGCCCAAACGGATTGGGGATCGTGACGGTTTGGCCGGGAATCGACTGCATCTGTGTGTACGAGCCCGAGACGGCGACGGACGGCTGGCGGGCGCCACGCGCCTGCGCAAGCTGCGCCTGAGCCACCGCGACGTCAAAGGACGCAGCGCGAACCTGGAGGTTGCTCTGCGCAACGGTCGTGGCCACCTCGGCAAACGAAATGCGCCGAGGCGCCTGCGGAGTCTGCGCGCGGACGCCGGCCGGCCGCACGCCGGCCAGCAGCGCAACCATCACGAGCACCCCGATCCAACGGCTCATGCGCATCCCCCACAGACGGCCCGTACGACCCTGTATCGACCCCTAACCCTAGGGTGCCGTGAACGCGCTCGTCGTCGCGCCGGGCACCTGGGGCCCGGTCAGGTGACCAAGTGTTGCTGCAGGGCCACGGCCACGGCCTCGGTGCGGCCTGCGACGCCGAGCTTCGAGAGGATGCTGCTCACGTGGAACCGGACCGTCGAGCGGCTCACCACCAGACGCTCGGCGATCGCTGGGTTCGACAGCCCCTGCACCATCAGGACCAGCACCTCACGTTCTCGCGGCGTGAGGTCGTGACCGATGGCCTCCGGCTGGGCGGCCGCGTGGATAAGCGCCTGCGTGGCCTCCGGGGCGAGCGTGCCACGACCGGCCCGGGCGGCGCGGATGGCGTTGGCCAGATCGTTGGCCCCGACATTCTTCAACAAGTAGCCGATGGCGCCGGCCTTCAGCACGGGCTGCACGAGGTTCTCCTCAGGGAAACTGGTCAGCGCGATCACCTGCACGTGGGGATAGGACTCCTTGATCCGCTGGGTCGTGACCGCTCCATCCATCCCGGGCATCGCCAGGTCCATCAGGACGACGTGCGGCTGGAGTTGCCCGCATAGACGGACCGCATCCTCGCCGCTGCCGGCTTCGCCGACCAGTTCCAGATCGTCGTTGACCATAAGGAACGCCGCAAGCCCGCTGCGAACGACGGCATGGTCGTCGACGATCATCACGCGGATGCGCTCCGCTGCGCTCACGCCCGCTCTTCCCCCGGCGCCAGCCAGATGCACGCCACCTCGGTGCCCTGCCCGGGCCGGCTGGTGATCCGCAACACGGCGTCGATCGACTCGGCCCGCTCGCGGATGATGCGCAATCCAAAATGGTCCGCGGGGACGTTCGCGGGATCGAACCCCGCTCCGTCGTCAGCAATCCGCAACTCCACGCCCTCCACGGCCTGACGGAGCGCTATGTCAACGCGCTTAGCCTTCGCGTGTTTCATGATATTATTCAGCGCCTCCTGCGCCACTCGGTACATCGCGATGTTCACATCAGGAGGCAGCGGGCGCTGGCCCTCCACCGCCAGCGTGATGGGCAGCAGCGTGCGGCCCGAGACCGCGTCCGCGAGCTGCCGAAGCAGATCGCTCAGGGGCACGTCGATCAGCGCCGACGGCCGCAGTTCCAGAAGCAGCGTCCGCATCTCGGCCAGCGCCCCTTTAGTCAGGCGGCGCAGCTCGTCCAACCGCCGGCGGCCTTCGTCCGGGTTGCGCTCCCACAGCCGCGGGACCACCTCGGCGATCAGGCTGGCGGAGAATAGCGTCTGCGTCACGGCATCGTGGAGTTCGCGGGCCAGACGGCTGCGTTCGGCGGCCGCGGCCGCTTCTTCGGCCTGGGCGCGCAGACGGGCGTTCTCGATGGCGAGCGCCGCATGGTCGCTAAGCGTGACGGCTAGGGCGACCTCCTCGCCGGAAAACTGCCTCGAGCTCGGATAGTAGAGCACCAGGCCGCCGTACACTTCATCCTTCACGATCAGCGGGACGGCGAGCAAGGCATGGTAGCGCGCAAAGGTGCGCTCGAGCAGCCGGCGCTGTCTTGGGTCATCGATCAAGAGATGGTCGTCAAGAATAGTGCCGACGGCGTCGCGCACGGCAACCGGCCGGCGTTCTTGTGCGGCGCGGCCCACTGCGCCGTGACCGATCGGAATCGTGACTCCGGCGACAAACTCCGCGTCGAGCCCCCGCGCGGCTTGAATGTTGAGGGCGGTCCCATCGGCGCGCAGCCGCCAGACCGCCACGCCTTCGGCGCCAAGCAACTGGCCGGCCTGGATGACCACGAAGTCCAGGATCTCCTCGAGTGGACGATTCGAGTTGAGGATCGCGAGCACGTCGCGCAAGGCCTCGGCTACCTTGCGGCGCCGCTCGAGTTCTTGCGTGCGCTCCTCAACCCGGTGCTCCAGCGTTTGATAGGCCACGACGCGCTCGGTCACGTCGCGCATGATGCCCTCGACGGCCACGACGGTGCCACGCGCGTCCCGCACCGGGTTGACGCTGTGCTCCGTCCAGACGGTGCGGCCATCCTTGTGGGTGAACCGGACCGTCACGGGATCTGATGCCGCGTTCGAAGGTTGCTGCAGCATGGCCTCAATCAACGGCCGGTCATCCGGATGCACGATCCTCCAGACGAGCTCCGGGTCCGCGTAATGTTCCTCCGGTGAAAACCCATCGAAGCGAATCACCGACGGACTGATGTACTCGAAACCGGGCCGGGGGCCAAGACGATAGCGATAGATAACATCCCAGGCGTTTTCGGCCAGGTGCCGGAATCGCCGGATGGTACGTTCAGAGAGCCCGGGTGCCGGCGGCGGATCGGTCAAGCCGGCTCCCGCTACGTCCGCTTCGCGGCGACACGCCGAATCGTATAGGTGATCCACAACACGTTCCACGCTGCCAGCAGCATGCCGGCCAACGCCAGCCGCGTGACGTCCATCACCGGCTTGACTTTCGTCTCTTGACCGGTGATCTCCAGGACGGCTATCGGTCTGATGGACACGCCCGCGCCGCCGCCCCCACCCTCGCCGGACTCCTCTTCTTCCTTCTCCTTCTCCTTGCTGCGGCCCACGCCGAACCCAAAACCGTACTGGACCTTAGCGATTGGTATGATAGTGCGCCCGTTGACCTGAAACGGCTCACCGAAGACTGTCTTGACCGACGCCCGATCGTGCACTTGCCCAATGCGGTTCAGCATCTCTTCCAACATTGCCGATCCCTCCCCGGGTTCCGCAGAATTCCCTCTTTCATTCTCTCATCTCATCGCCCAGAAAACAGGGTAGGCCTTCTCTAATTCTTCGAGCATCGGGCGGAAACCCGATGTTGCCCAAAAGGGGAACCGCCTAGAGTAACACGCGGGGTAAGGAGTCTAGCACGCTCACGCGAGACCAAGCAGCGGGCACAGCACCCTGAGCCCCACCCAGATCAGGATGCCACCGGTGACGTCGAGCCAGATGCCCGACGTCATCATCTCTTTCAACGGGACCAACCCCGAGCCATAGACGATCGCGTTGGGTGGCGTCGACACCGGCAGCATGAAGCCAAAGCTCGCCCCCAGCGTCGCGCCGAGCACCGGGGGGATGGGATTCATGCCGCTGCCCGCGGCGACGGCGATGATCGTCGGGACCAGCATGCTCGCCGACGCCGTGTTCGACGACGCTTCCGAAAGCACGATGCCCAACACGATCCCCACCGCCGTCAGCGCCCACACGCTGTCGGCGCCCGCGGCGCGCACCACTGCTGTCCCAACGGCTTCGGCGAGTTTCGTCTCAAACATCAGTTTGCCAAGCGACAGCCCCCCGCCGAAGAGCAGGATCGTGCCCCA
>JBGQGY010000070.1:0-19506 GCA_041497675.1 bacterium
AACACGTACATTGACTTCTCGTCCGGCATCTATGTGACGAGCCTGGGCCACTGTCATCCGAAGGTCACCGAGGCCGTTCGCCGGTATGCCGGCACCCTCATGAACTGCCACGACTTCACGACGCCCGTGAAGACTCGCCTCCTCGAGCGGCTGGCTGAAATCGCTCCCGGCGATCTGCACGGGGCGCAATTCTACGACAGCGGCACAACGGCGGTGGAGGCGGGGCTGCGCATCATGCGCGCCGCCACGGGCAAAATGGAGTTTATTTCCTTCTATAATGCGTTCCACGGCAAGACCCTGGGGGCGGCCAGCCTCGGCCACATGGACGCGTCACAGGGTCTGCGGGCGCCGGGTTTTCACCGTGTGCCTGGCCCGTATCCGTACCGCTGCCCCTGGGGCGACGAGTGCCGGGACTGCGGGACGCGGGCGGTCGAGCACTTGCGCGACGTGCTCAGACAGCAGACCGCGGGGCGGGTTGCCGGGGTCGTGGTCGAGCCGATCCAGGGCTGGGCGGGGTCGATCGTGCCGCCGGACAGTTTCCTGCCGGCGTTGCGCGCGCTGTGCGATGAGTATGGGCTGCTCCTGCTCGCCGACGAGGTGCTCTGTGGCATGGGCCGGAGCGGCAAGATGTTCGCCGTCAATCACTGGAACGTCGTGCCGGACGTGCTGACGGTGGGGAAGGGGCTGGGAAACGGATTTCCCGTCACCGCCGTGCTGGTCACCGACCGGCACAAGGACGCGGTCGAAAAGATCAGCGCGTCGACCTCGTACGGCGGGAATCCGATGGCGTGCGCCGCGGCACTGGCGTCCATCGAGGTCATCGAGGAAGAAGATCTCGTTCGGCGCTCCGCCGACTTGGGCGATTACCTCCTGACCCGCATGCGCGGCATGGCTGCGGGCCACCCGATCATCGGCGAAGTACGCGGCAAGGGCTGCATCCTGGCCATAGAACTCGTCAAGGACCGGACCACGAAGGAGCCGTTCACGAAGGCGGGCGAGATGGTCTATCGCAAGGCGTTTGAGCGTGGCCTGGCTTGGATCCCGGCCGGGCACATCTTGCGGATGTCGCCGCCTCTCATCATGGAGAGGGCTGTGGCGTCTAAAGCCCTTGACGTGATTGAAGAGGCGATTGCGGAGACGGAGCGAGAACTCGGCGTCGCCTGATGCCCGGCGGTCACGAATCGTCCAGCATCCGCTGCGGCGTCGCCCGCGTCGATATTAGCCCCGCTCCCGGCACCGAGCTGGCCGGCTACCCGTTCGTTCGTCGCCCCTGTCGCGGGACGCACGACCCGCTCTACGCCACGGCGATGGTCTTTGACTCGAACGGGGCGTCGGCGGCCATCATCGCCCTTGACGTGCTTGCCGTCGGTCCCTCGCTCGTCGGGACCATCCGGGAGCACATCCACCGCCGTCTCGGGATTCCTCCCGACCATGTCCTGGTGTGCGCCACGCACACCCATTCGGCGCCGGCGCTGCCGCTGGGCCCGGCCGCGGATCCCGGCGTGTACGGGGCCGCCGATCCGGCCTACACGGGCGGGCTTCCGGCCTGCGTGCACGAGGCGTGTGACGCGGCGGCGGCCGCGCGTCGGCCCATCGCGCTGACACTTGGTCATGCCTGGGTCGACGGTGTCGCATCCAATCGTCGCCATCCCGGCGGCGTGACCGACTCGCGCGTGACGGCGCTCTTCGCCCGTGATCCTACCGGACAGGTCGTCGGCGTCGTCTTGAACTTCGCGTGCCACCCGACCGTCCTGCACGCCGACAACGCGCTCGCGTCGTCGGACGTTGTCTGGGCGGCGCGTCGTGTCGTAGAAGAGCGCCTGGGCGGCATCGCCCTATACACGACCGGGGCCGCAGGGGACCAGAGCACACGGCATACGCGGCGCGCGGCCACCTTTGACGAGGCCGACCGGTTGGGATCGATCGTGGGTGAAGAGGCTGCCGCCTGCGCCCCGCGTGCGAACGCGCTGGCCGGAACCCGAGTTGGCGGCAGACGCCGCCACGTGACGCTGCCGTTTCGACGTCTGCCATCCCGCCAGGACGCGGAACGACACCTCGCGCGCGCCGAGGATCATCTGGCGGCATTGACGGCCGCCGGCACCCCAGGCCCCGCGCTTCGTACCGCCGAGGTCGAGGTGTTCGGAGCGCGCCACACGGCGCGGTGGGTCAAGGACGACGCCGGCGCCTCGGGTGCCGCCGCCTCGGGCGCCCGAGCCGAGGTGCAGGTACTCGCGATCGGCGACCTGAGGATCGCCGGCTTGCCGGTCGAGCTATTTGCCGAGGATGGGCTGCGCCTGCAGGCCGGCACCAAAGCCCCGCTGATCGTCGTCTGCTACGCGAACGACATGCTTGGATACGCCCCGCCGCCGGCAGCATTTCACGAAGGCGGTTACGAGCCGTCGTCGACGCTCTTGGGGCCGGAGGCGAAAGACCGTGTACTGGATGCCGCGCTCGAACTCCTCCAGGCGGTGCAGGTCTGACGCGCGCGGTGCTGGGGATCGACCTCAGCACGACCTCGGCGAAGGCCGGCGTACTCGCCGCCGACGGGCGGCTTGTCGCTGTTGAGATCATCGACTACGAATCCCGCTACGGCCCCGGAGGCATCGTTGAGCAGGATGCGTTCGCCTGGTGGGATGCTGCGACGCGGGCGGTGCGCGCGGTGCTCGCGCACGTGCCGGACGCGGCCGTGGAGGGCGTCTCGATTTCCTCCCAGGGGATCACCGTGGTGCCTGTCGGCGACGACAACCAGCCGATCCGGGCGGCCCTGACGTGGCTGGATCTGCGCGCGACCGCCGAGGCCGGCGCGCTGGCCGCCGCCGGCGCGCCGGAGGCCATCTTTCGCCTGACCGGCCGCCGGCCCAGCGCCGCGTACACGCTGCCGAAACTCATGTGGCTTCGAATGCACGAGCCGGACGTTTTTGCGCGCGCGCGCGCCTTCTTGCTGCCGATGGATTTTCTGCTGGCCCGTCTGACGGGCGTCCCGACAACCGATCACACGATGGCGTCGGGGACCCTGTGCTACGATCTCACGACCCTTGGCTGGTCGCCCGCGTTGCTGCAGCACGCGGGTCTGGATGCGACGCGGCTCCCGCCGATCCAGTGGGCGGCGTCTCTCGCCGGGTCGGTCAACCGCGACGCCTCTCGCGCGACAGGACTGAGAGAGGGGACGCCCGTGTTCGTCGGGGGGCAGGATCAGAAGTGCGCGGCGCTCGCGGCGGGACTGGAATCTGATGTCGTCACCATCTCATTGGGGACGGCGGCGGCCATCATCGCGCTGACCCGCGAGGCGACGCTCGATCCCGCGATGCGCGTGCCGGCGTGCCCGTACCTGTTTCCGGGCGGATGGCTGCTGGAGGGAGTGGTCGGAACCGCCGGCGCCAGCCTCGCCTGGCTGCGCCGCATCCTCGAAGGGGCCGGTGGGATGCCTCTCGACTACGATGTGATCACGTCGCGCGCGGGACAGTCGCCCATCGGGGCGCGCGGCGTCCGCTTCTACCCGCATCTCTCCGGGGCGACGGCGCCTTCCTGGCACGCGGATGCACGCGGGGCGTTCTGCGGGCTCGCGTTGAGCACCACGCTCGACGATTGCGCGCGCGCAGTCCTCGAAGGCGTCGCGTTGCAGGTGCGCGCCAACCTGGACGCCATGACGGAGCTGGGGGTGCGCCCGTCTTCGCTCCGCGTCTTCGGCGGGGGCGCGAAGAGCAGCCTCTGGCGCGAGATCCTGGCTGCGGCGACGGGATTGCCGATCATGCACTCTGACCTCGTCGAGGCCGCTGTCCTGGGAGCCGCCGCCCTGGCCGCCCTGGGCGCGGGTCTGTGGACGTCGCCGTCTGCCGGCGTCGCCGCGTTGCGGCGGTGGGGCGGCGAACAACGAGTGCAGCCGGCGGCTGCGGCCGTCGAGGCATACGATCGCGTGTACACGGAGTACTGCGCCACAGAGGCGCGAGTGATTGGGCACGCCTGAAGACGCTCGCGGGTGGCGCGGGGCCGTTTACCAGATGGTCCAGCCGCCGTCCACCACGAGGTTGTGCCCCGTGATGAACGCGGAGGCATCGGAAGCGAGGAAGACGATGACCCCTCGTAGGTCGTCGGGTTCTCCGAGCCGGCCCAACGGCGTCCGTGCCACAAGCCGAGCCCTGACGTCCGGCGGGATCCCTCGATCCGCCACGTCGATCCGGCCAAACATGCCGGGGCTGATGGCATTGACGGTGATCCCGTGACGCGCCCAACCGGCGGCCAGATCCCGCGTCAGGCTGAGTAGGGCGCCCTTGCTCGTCGCGTAAGGCAATGACTGCGCGGTATCGAGATCGCCCTCTGCGTACAGGGACAGGTCCCGGCCCACCGATCCGTAGACAGACGACACGTTGATAATGCGGCCGCGGCGCCGCGCGATCATGTGGGGACCGGCCGCGCGGCAGCAGAGAAAGACGCCGGTCACGCTCACGTCCAGCACGCGCTGCCACTCGGCCAGCGGCTGAACGGGCACCGGGGCGCGATGATACCCGACGGCGTTGTTGACCAGCACGTCGATGGCACCGAACGTGGAGAGAATCTGGTCGAAGGCCGTACCGACCGCCGATTCGTCGGTCACGTCGGCGCTGATCGCCAGCGCCTGGCGGCCCAGACGCCGGATCTCCTCCGCTGTCGACTTCAGCGGTTCCGGTCTGCGGCCGATGACCGCGACCGCCGCCCCGGCCTCGGCGAGCGCCAGCGCGAAGACCCGGCCGAGACCTGATCCCCCGCCGGTCACCACGGCGGTCCGGCGGTCAAGACGGAACATGTCCATCATGCCGTTCCCTGCGCGGCGCCGCCGGGTTGATGCGACACCTTCCACGGCCGCGGCGCGAACGGAAAGCGCTCAAGCGTTTCGCGTGTGAGCCGGACCCCAAATCCCGGGACCGTCGGCGGGTGGAGATACCCACCGCGGATATCGAACGGCTCGATCAGCAATTCGTCAAACAACGGATTCTGCTCGACCTGGTATTCGACGATCGTGCAGTCCGGCTGCGAGAACGCAAAGTGGTAGTTCGCCGCCCGCGCGACCGCCGTGCCCGCGACATGCAGCGTCGAGCGTATGCCGTGCGCGCGCGCCAAGGCGAAGGTTTTTTGGGCCGCGCCGATGCCCATCCAGGCGACATCGGGTTGAATCACGTCGAGCGCGTCTTTCTCCAGATACCGTTCGATCTCGTGCACGGTCGTCGCCTCTTCGGCGCCCGCGATCGGCGTCGTCACCTGGGCCCGTAGCCGTGCGTACCCTTCGACATCGTCCGATGCGCAGGGTTGCTCGAACCACATCAGACGGTACTGATCAAGCGCCTGGATGATGTGAATGGCCGCGTCGCTCGACCACGGGTGGGGGTTGTTCGCGCCGTGATGGTCGAGCGCGAGATCAATGCGGCTGCCGACGGCGCGCCGAATCGCCTCCACCTTGGAGCACTCTTCATCGATCACCTGCGCAATGGGCGTGTCGTGATCGCGGGGTTTGCCCCAAAACCCTGTGGCGAGCTTGACGGCGGTGAATCCCTGCGCGACGTAGTGAAGGACCTTCTGTGCGGACTCCTCCGGTGGAAACAGCGAGGCATACGCGCTCGCGTACAGGCGCAGTGTGCCTTGCGCCAAGCCGCCCAGCACCTGATAGGCGGGCAGATTGAGTCGCTTGGCGTGCAGGTCCCACAACGCCATCTCGATACCGCTCATGACTTGCACGGGCAGCCCGTGCATGCCCCAGCGCATCGACCGCAGGCGCATCGTGTCCATCAGCCGCCCGATGTCGTGGGGGTCTTGTCCGAGCAACAAGGGGCGATACAGATCAACACACGGCGGCACCAGCGGCGCCACGTATAGCCCGGCGTAAGTCTCGCCCAATCCGGTCGCGCCATCGTCGGTCGTGATGTGAATCAGCGCTGCAGAGCGCTGCGTATCCGGCATGCCGATGTGTGTGCCCGGCGCGGTCAGCAGAAAGGTCGACACGTCGGTGATACGGGTCATGGTGCGACCTGCGGATTGACCAGATTGATCGGAGGACCGCCCGCGCGGTACGAGTCAATGATGCGTAGCCACTCGTCAACGAGGGCATGAATGCTCTCCACAGTGCTGCCGGCCGTGTGTCCGGTGATGATCACATGATCCATCTGCAGCAGGGGATGATCGAGTGCAGGCGGTTCCTGTTCGAGGACGTCCAAACACGCCCCGGCGATCTGGCCGCGCTGCAGGGCATCGGTCAATGCGCGTTCGTCCACCAAACCACCGCGGCTGGTGTTCAAGAGATAGGCGGTCGGCTTCATCGTGGCGAGTTCGCGCGCGCCGATGAGGTGTCGCGTGGTGTCGTTCAAGCGCAGGTGGAGGGAGACAAAGTCCGCGCGCGCCAGCAGCTCGTCACGTGTGACAGGGTCGCCATGATCTGTACGGATGTCGTGCGCCGAGACATACGGATCGCACACGAGCACGTGCATGCTCAACGCGTGTGCCCGCCAGGCCACGGCGCGAGCGATCTTGCCAAACCCGATCAGACCGAGCGTCTTGCCGGCGAAACGATAGCGAGGCTGGGCGCGGGGCGCGAGGGGCCATGCGCCGGCGCGCACCGCCGCTTCGAGCGCCCGCAGCTTGCGGGCACATGCCAGGAGGAGCATGAGCGTATGTTCGGCCACGTCTTCGACGTTGTAGGTGGCCGCGTTGCAAACCATGACGCCGCGCTCGGTGGCCGCCTGAACGTCGATGTGATCGTAGCCGCTCCCCGACGAGATAATGAGGCGGAGGCGTGGGAGGTGGTCGAGCACAACGCGGGTCACCGGGAAGCGATACGCGAGGTAGATGCTGGCGTTCGTCGCGCGCGCAATGACCTCCTGTTCGGACATGCACTGTTCAAGCGCCAAGGTGATGCGTCGCTCGGCCAGACGTTGCCGCAGGATGTCGTACGCCCACATGACATCGCGTTCGTAGTTGGAGGCAAAGACGTGGTCGATCATGCCGTGCACCTCCGATCACGCACCGCGGCGATCGTCGGACTTGACAGTGCAGCCGAGCCACGCCTAGAGTAGACTGTGTAAGTGTATTGCATAGTTTGCACCCTCTTACCTTCCTACAGGCACAAGGAGCGAGGAGATGCGTAGAGTGCGGTGGGCCGCGTATACGGTCGTGGCGTTGGCGAGTCTGCTCGCAAGTTCCTTTGCGCCCGCGGTGTCGGCCCCGCAAGCACCACAGGTGCTCAGGGGAGGACAGGTTGGAGATCTCCTCAGCCTGGAGCCCTATCGGTTTGTCGTACAGAACTACGTCTTCCTGGAGCAGGTGTTCGACCAGTTGCTCGTCAACGACAAGAACGAAAAGCTGGCCGGCGAGGCTGCAGAGTCCTGGGAACTCGCGCCCGACAGCATGAGTGTCAAGATGAAGCTCCGGCCCAACATGGTAACGCACGCCGGGACCCCCGTGAATGCCGAGATGCTGCGCTGGGCGATTACGAACCGGATGATGAGACCCGACCGCGGCGGCGTGATGTACAGTTTCCTTCGACCGTACTTCAAGTCCGTTGAGGTTCTCGACCCGCTCACGCTGGTCATTAACTTCTCGATTCCGACGCCACAAGCCCTGGATCTGCTGGCGCTGATGCCGATTGCCGATCCCAAGATGTTTGTCCGCGACGACGGTACCGAGGCGCTCCTGAACCAGGCCGACAAGCTCATTGGGAGTGGACCCTTCCGGCTGGCAGAGTACGTCCGGAACTCTCATGTCGTGTTCGAGCGGTTCGACCGGTACTGGGAGCGAGAGTCCCCCAAGCTGAGCCGGGTTGAGATGCGGATCTTCGGTGACTCGGCCTCGATGATCGCCGCCCTCGAGGCCGGTGAGATCCAGTATGCATTCGACCCTCCGTACCGGGATGCGGCCCGGCTCGCACGAAACCGCAACTTTACGGTACACGTGCCGAAGACCTTTGGGATTGTGCACGTCCTGATGGTGAATCCCAGGGTTGCGAAGCTGCGCGACGCGCGGGTGCGTCAGGCGATCAACTACGCGATCGACCGAGGCGCGATCAATACGGCGGCGTTCGAAGGGCTCGGGATCCCGACGGGTGTGTGTTTCCCGCGTACCTCACTCGCCTACACCGCCGCGCATGACATCGGCACCTCGGCCAACGTGTCCCGGGCAAAAGCGTTGCTCAAGCAGGCTGACGTCACGAATCTGGATATCGCGATCACCGTACCGAGCAACCGTCAGGATATGACCACGACCGCCCAGATTCTCGTCGCGAACCTGCAGGCTATTGGGATCACGGCGCGCGTGGACTCGGTCGAGGCCAACGTGTGGACCCAGCGGCGGCTGAGCCAACAGTTCGAGCTCATGCTGTCGCTGGTGTCTCAGACCAACATCCACCCGGCGATGATGGAAGGGAGCTTTGTTTTTTTCAGCGACAACAATCCGTTCTTCCGCGACATCGCCCCGGACCAACGGTATCTCGACTATCAGGTCGCCTTCCGGCGGGGGCTGACGGCCAAGACGGTCGGGGAGGCGCGGGCCGCGTGGTCATCGGCCTCGAAGGCGCTGGTCACGGGAGCCTGGGTGGATTGCACGGTCGCCGCGCCATTCCTGCATATCACGTCGTCCAAAGTCAAGGGCTTGACCTGGACTGAGGCGGACAAACCGGTGCTCAAGCACGTCACGATAGAGCGATAGCAGCGGGCATCACCGCGATTCACACACCATGCACGGCTATGTGCTACGCCGGATGGGGAGTGTCGTGCCGGTGCTGTTTCTGTCCTCCATCCTGGTGTTTTTACTGATTTATCTGATTCCCGGGGACCCGGTGCTCGCGGTGCTGCCGCCGGATCCCAGACCCGAGCAGATCGAGGCCACCCGCAGGTACTACGGGTTCGACCGGCCGCTCGTCGAGCAGTACACCCGCTGGCTCTTGCGTGCGGCCAGAGGGGACCTGGGCCAGTCGATCTCAAAGGGCGTGGCCGTTGGCCGGCTGCTCCGCGAGAGCTTTGGCGTCACCGTCCAGCTGGCCGCGAGCGCGTTCCTGCTCGCACTCGTGATCGCGCTTCCTCTGGGCATCGCAGCGGGCCTGCGACCGCACGGCCGTCTGGCAACCTTCCTCAGCTTTTACGCGACGATGGGCTTGGCGGTCCCCGCGTTTTGGGTGGGGATCTTGCTCATCCTGGCGTTCGGCGTCTGGCTGCACGTGCTTCCGACGTCGGGCTTCAGAGGGGTGCTGCGTGACCCGGTCCAGGCCGTGCGCTTTCTCATCTTGCCGGCCGTGACCCTGAGCTTGTCGCAGTCGGCCGTGCTCGCGAGTTTCCTCCGCTACTCGGTGCAGGCCGTCACGGGCGCCGACTACGTGACCGCCGCGGTGGCGAGCGGGCTTCCTCGGCGGGTGATCCTGTTCAAGGTCATCCTCAAGAACGCGCTCATCCCCGTGGTGACGGTGGCCGCCCTTCAGCTTGGTCACATGCTGGGCGGGACAGTGGTCGTCGAGAGCGTGTTCAGCATCCCGGGCCTGGGACGACTTTTGGTCGACTCGATTGCCGGCCGCGACTACCCGGTCATTCAGGGCGCGCTGCTCTTGATTCTCAGCGTGTTCATCCTCCTCAACTTTGCGACCGACCTGCTCTACTCGTGGCTCGACCCAAGGATCCGCGTCCATTGACGGGGCTGCCGTCCGGCCGCGTCAGCCGGGGCATGAGCCTGGTGGTCCTGGTCGCGTTCGTTCTGCTGGCGGCATTTCCCGGGGTCATCTCGCCGTTTGATCCGGTGGCGCAGGACATCCCCCACCGGCTGCAGTACCCGTCGACGGGACACGTATTTGGGACCGATGAATTGGGTCGTGATATCTTCAGCCGGATGGTGTACGGAGCGCGCGTGTCGCTCGGTACGGCGTTCGTGGCGGTGGTGTTGAGCCTGGCGGCGGGCGTGCCGCTTGGGCTGTTAAGCGGCTATGTGGGTGGGGCGCTCGACGAGGTGATCTCTCGTCTGACAGACGTCGTCCTCGCGCTGCCCGCGATTCTGGTGGCCATGACGATCATCGCCATCACCGGACGCAACCCGTTGATGGTGGCCGTCGTGATCGGCATCGTCTATATGCCCGCGCTGATCCGCATCACCCGGTCGGTGGCGCTGAAAATCCGTGTGCTGCCGTACGTCGCCGCGGTCCGGACGGCGGGGGCGTCCGACGCCTACGTCATGTTTCGGACGATCCTGCCGAACTCGCTCAACGAGATCTACGTGCAAATGCTGCTCATCGCCTCACAGGCCATCGTCATCGAGGCGAGTCTCAGCTTTCTCGGGCTCGGGATCGCCCCACCGGCGCCATCATGGGGCGCGATGCTGCAGACGGGCCGGTCGTATCTCCACGCGATGCCCTGGTACGGTGTCTTCCCCGGCCTGTGCATCGTCGCGCTGGTCCTCTCGCTGCAGTTGCTGGCCGGCGACGTGCGACGGAGGCTCTGAACATGCACCCGGGTCCGTTGCTGGCCGTCGAGAGCCTCCGCACTGAGTTTCTAGGCCCCCACGGCGTCCTGGCCGCCGTGAACGGCGTGTCGTTTACGATCGGGCGAGGAGAAGCCGTGGGCATGGTTGGGGAATCCGGCTGCGGGAAGACGATGACGGCGCGCTCGATTCTGCGGATCCTCCCGCCGGCCGGGAGAATCGCCGGTGGCCGGGTTGTGCTCGATGGTCGGAACCTGCTGGCCTTGAGCGAGGCCGAGATGGCCGGGATCCGCGGGCGACGAATCGCTATGATCTTCCAGGAGCCGGGTGCCGCGCTCAATCCTGTGGTCACTGTCGGCGAGCAGATCGTCGACGTGCTCCGCGCGCACCACGGGCTGAGCCGGGGCGAGGCGCGCGCGCGGGCCGTTGGGCTGCTCCGCGATGTCGGTATTCCCGAGCCGGCCACGCGGCTCGCGGCCTTTCCGCATCAACTGAGCGGGGGGACCCAGCAGCGGGTCGCGATCGCCATCGCGCTCGCGTGCGAACCGCACCTGCTCATCGCCGACGAGCCGACAACGGCGCTCGACGTCACCATCCAGGCCCAGATTCTCGAGCTCCTGCGGCGGCTCACGAGTGAAAAGGGACTCGGGCTCCTATTCATCACGCACAACATCGGCGCCGTAGCGCAGATCGCCGACCGGATCATCGTGATGTACGCCGGCCGCGTTGTCGAGGATGGGCCGGTAGACGCGGTGATTGATACTCCCCAACATCCGTACACGCGCGCCCTGCTTCGCGCCATGCCCACGATGGCGGCCCGGCGTGAGGAGCGGCTGCTGGAAATCGAGGGACAGGTGCCCGATCTCGCCGGGCTCCCGTCGGGATGCGCCTTCCACCCGCGCTGCCCGTCCGTCATGCCCCACTGCAGGATACAAGAGCCGGTTCTGCGCGAAACTGAACTGGGGCGCCGAGTGGCGTGCTGGCTCTACGACGAAGCCCCGGCGAGGCCCACATGACCGGCGTCGAGTCCCTGCTGGAGGTCCGCGACCTCCGGAAATACTTCCCGGTGGGGCGGTGGCGCCCGGGCGGGCGTCAGCCCAACGTGCGGGCCGTCGATGGCGTGAGCTTCGCGATCCCAAACGGCGGCACGCTTGGCCTTGTGGGGGAGAGCGCGTGCGGCAAGACGACGACTGGATGGATGATCGCCCGCCTGCTCGATCCAACCGGAGGCGCGATCGTCTTCAGCGGTCAGGATATCACCCGGCTGCGCGGGCAGGCGCTGAGGCGCTTCCGGCCCAACATACAGGTGATCTTCCAGGATCCGTACACGTCGCTCAACCCGCGGCTGTCGGTCAGCCAGATCGTTGCGGAGCCGCTCCGCATTAATCACCGGGGCACGGCGTCGGAGGTCGGTCGCAGGGTGGACGCGCTCCTTGACGCCGTGGGATTGCCGGCCGAGGCCGCGCGCCGACTGCCCCAGGAGTTCAGCGGCGGGCAGCGGCAGCGCATCGCGATCGCCCGGGCCTTGGCACTCGAGCCCAGGCTGATCATCTGTGACGAGCCGGTCTCCGCGCTCGACATGTCCGTGCAGGCCAAGATCCTCAACCTCCTTCGGGACCTGCAACGGCGGCTCGGTGTCAGCTATCTCTTCATCTCGCACGACCTCAGTGTCGTCCGGATCGTCTCGGATGTCGTCGCCGTGATGTATTTGGGCCGGATCGTGGAGAGTGGGCCCGCCGACGCCGTATTCGCCGATCCGCGACACCCCTACACGCAGGCGTTGATGGCCGCGGTCCCAGACCCTTACCGTCGGACCGGTGTCACCGCTCTCCCCGGTGAGGTGCCGAGCAACATCACCCCGCCACGCGGCTGTCGCTTTGCTCCGCGCTGTTCGGCGCGGATGGCGATCTGCGAGGCGAGCCCACCGGCTCTTCACGAGGTGGAATCGGGACGCCGCGTCGCCTGTTTCCTCCATCATTCACTGACCGACGAGACTGCCTCGGTCGAAAAGGAGAGCGCCGCGTGACGATCACGGACCTGAAGACCTTCGTCGTCAATCCAGGCCACCGCGTGTCATTTGGGACCGGGTGGGGCAAGAACTGGATCTTCGTCAAGCTCTACACCGATCAAGGCCTCGAGGGCGTCGGGGAGGCGTTCTCGACCGGGCAGGATCTCGCCACGGTGGAGGTGCTCGAGGGGTTCAAACGGTGGCTCGTCGGCCGCGACCCCACGCGCGTGATTCACCACTGGCAGGCCCTGCATCGCTCGGCGCGATACCCGATGGGCACGGCGTCGATGGCCGCCCTCAGCGCCGTGGAGGTCGCCTTGTGGGACCTGACCGGCAAGGTGTTCGGGGCGCCCATCTACCGCCTGCTTGGCGGTCCGTGCCGCGATCGCGTCCGTGTGTACGCCGGCGGTCTGCTGGTGCCGGGCGCCGACGATCAAGTGGCAGCCGCCCGCGCGCTCGTGCAGGGTGGGTTTGGGGCCATCAAGTTTTGGCCGCAGCCGTTGAGGTATGCGGGTGAGAGCGGAGCGGCGCTCGTCGAGCACGCCGTGGGTCTGACGCGGGCCCTCCGGGATGCCGTCGGAGAGAGCGTGGACCTCTGCATCGACTATCATGGCCGCAGCTTTAGCCCGGCCGAAGCGCTCCAGACCATCAAAGCCTTGGAAGGATTTCATCTGCTGTTTCTGGAGGAGCCGACGCTCTACGACAATGTCGACGCGCTGGCCGAACTGAAGGCCAAGACCACCATCCCGATCGCGGCGGGCGAGAAGATCGTCGGTCGGGCCCAGTGGCGCGAGCTGATCGCCCGGCGCGCTGTTGACATCATCCAGCCCGACCCCGTCGTGTGTGGCGGCATCACAGAGACGCTCAAGATCGCGGCCATGGCAGAGGCATATCAGATCCTCTTGGCGCCACACCACGCATCGGGCCCGGTCGCCATGGCGGCGTGCGCACACATTGCCGCGTGTGCGCCGAACTTCCTGATCCAGGAATTCGGAGTGATCGATTCTGAGTGCGCCCGGGCAATCGTCCCTGACCCACTGCGACTTCGCGACGGGTTTCTCGATTTGCCCGAGAAACCCGGGCTGGGGATCGAGTTCAACGAAGAGGCGGCGGGGGCGTATCCGTATCGTCCTTTCGATCGGCCCGTCGTCATCGATCGGAGGGATGGATCGGTTGGACTCGAGTAGCGTTCGTCGATTCGTCGTCGTTGGCGCGGGCGGCGTCGGCAGTGTGCTGGCCGGGTTTCTAGCGCGGGCGGGTGTGCCCGTGGTGATCGTGGCCCGTCGCGCCCATGTGCAGGCCGTGAACGAGCGCGGGCTGCAGGTGGTAGGAGAGGGTGGAGCGACGTGGACGGTCCCGCTCCGCGCGGAGACCACCGTCGCCGATTGCGGGTTGCGGTCGGACGACGTCGTGATGTGCACCGCCAAGTCCTATGATACGCACGCCATCGTCGAGAGTGTTGCGGCCGCGCTCCCGTCCGGACCGGCGGCGTTCGTGTGCGCGCAAAACGGAGTACGGAACGAAGCGGTCGCGGCGGCGCGTCTGCCCCGCGTCTACGGCGCGATGGCGCGGTTCCGGGGCCGCCTCCTGGAACCCGGCCGCGTGTACGCCCCCGGGACACACCACCTAACCTTTGGCCGGTACCCGGACGGGACGGACGACCTGATCGACGAGGTTGCCCGCCGCTGCGCCGGGGCGGGCATCGGCGCCACGACGACGCCTGATGTGATGCGACTCAAGTGGTCCAAGCTGGTGGCCAACTGCGCCAACGCCGTCTACGCTGTGGCCAACGTCCAGGTCGACCAGGTATGGGGCGACGCCGCGTTGGGGCTCCTGGTGAATCGCATCTGGGCTGAGGCGGAGTCCGTCCTACGTGCCGCCGGCATCGCGTTCGAGCCGGTCCCGCCGGTCCCGCCGCCCAGCGCGTCGGCGCCCCGCCGAGGACCCGGTACGATCGAGTTCTATGGGTCGACCTGGGACGACCTCGCGCAGCGAAAAGGCCGGACCGAGGTTGACTGGTTCAACGGCGAGATCGTCCGGCTGGGGCGGGACACCGGGCGACCGACCCCGCTCAATGCGCTGCTGCTCCGAGCATGTACTGAGATGACCGCGCAGCGCGCGGATCCGGGGCGCTTCACCGTCGCGCAGTTGCTCGCGATGGCAGACGGCAATTGACACGCTGTGTCCCCGTGTTAGAGTTGGTGTAAAAGTGTATTGCACAGTTGCTCCCACTAGCAGCGATGCCAAAGGAGACCGCATCCATGTCTGTGACAACCGCTGAACTCCGCGATCGGCTTCGCGGCCCGGTCGTGGCCATGACGACACCGTTCAACCGGGACCTCTCCCTCGACCTCGGCGGCCTGCGACGCCTGACCGAGTTCTACGTGGAGTCCGGCATCCGGACGGTCATCGCCGCCGGCAGCACCGGCGAGTTTGCCGCGTTGTCTGATGACGAGCGCCGCCAGGTCATTCAAACGGTCGTGGAGCACGGTAGGGGACGGGTGACGGTGGTCGCCGGATGCGCGCATTCCGGAACGAAGCTCACCAGCGACCTGGTGCGATTCGCTGAGGAGATCGGCGCGGACGGGGCGATGATCACGCCGCCGTACTATGGCTTCGATGGCACCGACGGATTGCGCCGTCACTTCGAGCTGATCGCCGAGGCGTCGCCGCTCCCCGTGGTGATCTATTTCAGCGGGGCGGTGCTGAGCAAGGTCACCAACATCATCGCCGATCCGCGGCTGCTCTACCGGTTGTGCGAGGTGCCCACGATCGCCGGGTTCAAGGATGCGACCGGCAACTGGGCGTTCCACCGTGACATCGCCCTGGCCCTCAAAGGACGCGTAGCTGTGATGGGGAGCGCGGGCATGAACCACTACCTCTGGGGGCACATCTTTGGCGCTCCGTGTTTCCTCACCGGGTTGGGGAACATCTGGCCCAAGGTGGAGCTGGAATTCTACCAGGCGCTCGAACGCGGCGATCGCGTCACCGCGGAGCGCATCGCCATCGAGCAGGACGTCCCGTATCTTCGCGCGGCGACCAAGCACAACTACTTTGCGGCGGTCAAGGTGCTGCTTGACGCGGCCGGGCTTCCGGGCGGCCCGGTGCGGCCCCCGCTGCTTGATTGGCCAGAGCAATCAGCGGAGGGGCTGCGCCAGGCCATGGTGGGCATCGGCGTGCTGCCCCCACGTACCGCGTCCGCTCGGAGGGGCTGAACCGCCACACACATTGAAGGGGAGATGCTGACGGTGGGTCCGCGTCTAGGCCGGCTGCTTGGCAGCGACAACCGATGTGTCAACGTCGCCGTCGACCACGGATTGTTCAACGAGCGGGTGTTCCTGACCGACATCGAGGACATGCCACGTGTGGTCCACTCTATCGCGACCGCCGATCCCGATGCCATCCAGCTCACGCCGGGACTGGCGCATCTGCTGCAAACCATCCCCGGGCGCAGGAGGCCCGCGTTGGTCCTGCGGACCGATGTGGCCAACGTGTACGGCAACTCGCTGCCGCGCGTGTTGTTCAGCCGCGTGCTCGATCACGCGGTGGAGCGCGCCGTCCGGCTGGACGCTGCGGGCGTCGTCGTCAACTTGCTGTGGCTGCCGGATCAGCCGGAGCTTCACGAGCAGTGCGTGGCCAACGTGGCACGGCTGCGCGCCGCGTGTGATCGCTACGCGATGCCCCTGATGGTCGAACCCCTGGTGATGCGCCCCAACCGTGAGGGGGGTGGGTACATGGTCGACGGCAACCTCGATAGGATCATGACCCTCGTGCGGCAGGCCGTTGAACTCGGTGCGGACGTGGTGAAGGCCGACCCGTGCGACGATCCCTCCCAGTACCATCAGGTGATCCGGATCGCCTGCGGCAGGCCGGTGCTGGTGCGCGGCGGCGGGAAGGTGCCGGACCTCGAGATCCTCACCCGGACATGGGAAGTCATGAAGCAGGGCGCGGCCGGCGTCGTGTACGGTCGGAACATCATTCAGCACGCCCACCCGGCTGGGATGGTGCGCGCGCTGATGGCCATCGTGCATGAGACGGCAACCCCGGAGCAGGCCCTTCGCCTGCTGGGGTGAACGCCTTCCTCCGGAGGCCGCTTCGCCTCCCACCCAATCGCATCCGGGTGTTTTATCAAGGCGGCGCGCTGATCGACCGCCTGCGCGGCATTCCCAACCCTCAGGATGACGATCGTCCCGAGGATTGGGTGGGATCAGTCACGGCCTTGGGGTGGCCGGGTCGGGATCCGGCCGAGGGCGTGAGCGTTGTCGAGATCGACGGGCGTCGCGTCCTGCTCACCGATCTGGTGCGTGCGCATCCTGAAGAGATGCTCGGCGCAGAGCATCTCCGGCGATTCGGCCCGACGCCGTCGCTCCTGGTCAAGCTCCTCGACACATCGATCCGGTTGCCCGTCCACAGTCATCCCCCACGGGTGTTTGCGCGCCAACACCTTGGATCGCCCTACGGCAAGACCGAGGCGTGGATCGTGGTCGGCACGCGACAGGTGGGTGGGGAGGCGCCGTCGGTGTACCTGGGCTGCAGCCGGGATGTTTCGAAAGAAGAACTGCTGACGTGGATCCGAGGGCAGTCCGTCGTGCATCTGCTCGGAGTCCTGCATCGACTGCCGGTCCGGGCCGGGGACGTCATCTATGTCCCGGCCGGTCTACCCCACGCCATCGGTCCCGGTGTGTTCATCGTCGAACTTCAAGAACCGACGAGCTTCTCCGTGCTGATGGAGTACCAGGGCTTTCCCATCGATCCGGCCGCCGCGCATCTCGGCCTCGGATGGGATCTTGCCGTCCAGTCTGTCGACCGTACAGCCTATGGGCGCGACGAGTTGATGCGTCGTTTTGTCAGCCGGCTTCCCGAGACCGTGGGGAGTGTGGATCTCTTCGGTGCCGCCGGCGGCCCGTATTTTGGCGCGTCCCGCATTCGCGTGCATCCCGAGACGGACGTTGCGATTGCCCCCGGATTCGCGATCGGGATCGTTCTCGACGGAGCCGGCTCGCTCGCCGGTCCGGATGGACCGTTCCCTTTGGGGCGCGGCGATCAGTTTCTGATTCCCTTTGCGATGGGACCCCACCGCGTCCATGCGGGGGCCGCTGGGATTGAGCTGATCAGATGCCTGCCTCCCTCGGTTACCATGGTTTGAACCCGGGAACGTTGTCGAGGTGATGCAGGATGAGCGTCCTGAGTGTCTCGGCGTCCCGGCGGCGCAGCGCGCGGACCAGCGCGCGATGCCGTTCCAACTGATCGGCCACGCCGTTGGTTGAATGACCGGCCAGCGCGACGTCAGGCCTCGCCATCGCCGTCAGCCTGAAGAACTGTCGCAAGAGGCCGTCGCCGATGTGGATCAGGGCGGGATTTCGCGTGATCTGCAGCAACCGCAGATGGAACTCCAGATCGGTGTGGACGGTGAACGACTCTCCCGTCGTCGCCCGCGCCAGAACGGCATCAAGCGCGTCGCAATCCGCGTCTGTGACCCTGGCGCACATGAGATCGACGGTCCCGAGCTCGAACGCGACGCGCGCGGTGGCCAGTTCGGCCGTCGTCGTGTCTGCGAGCAGGCCGCCACGGTCGCTTCCGCTGCGGGCCTGGGCTGGATCGCGGACGAAGATGCCGCGGCCGTGGTAGGTTCGCAGCATACCCTTCGTTTCGAGTATCCTGAGCGCTTCCCGGACCACTGGAATACTGACCTGAAAACTCTGGCTGAGGTTTCGCTCCGAGGGGAGTCGGTCGCCGGCGTGCAACCGTTTTTGCGCCACAAAATTCTCAAGCGCCTGTGCAACACGTACCGACAACGTCTCTCGCGTGATCGGCCCGATGGGCGCGTCGGACACCCGGTGCCCAGCGCCGGCGCGACCCGCGGGAGCTCGAGGCGGCCGCCGCGTTGTCCGCTTCTGAAGCCTGTTCGCCATGTGCGCCGTCCGTCGATCCCGCGGGTGGTGAGTGCTCTACTGAGCAACTCACTTGAACAGTCTCGCCAAGTTTACCATAGATCGCGACGACGGGGGGATTTCAGCGGGTCGATTGCAGGAACGAGGTCACGATCTCGGTCCAACGTTCGGGGTGCTCCGTCTGGACGTGGTGACGCGCGTTGGCAAGAACGTGCAGCTCAACGTCGGCCAGCCGGCCGGCAAATGCGGCCGCGTCGGCCGGGCTCGCCCCCGTATTCTCGCGGCTCCAGGTCAGCAGGACGGGCATCGCGAGGCGGCCGGCATGCTCCGAGATATGCCTGCCTTTGTACGATAGATTGCGGTTCCACTCGGCCGGCGTCTGGCCCAGGACGGCGCGCCGCGCCTTGGCGAACTCAAAATTCGTTGTCGACATCTCGAGTGTACGGTGCAGGCGCGATTCAGTGACGATCTCTTTGTTGAAGTAGAACTCCCGCAGATACTGCCGTTTGCTCTCAATGGTGGGATACGTATCAGTGTCGCGCGGCAGCGGATAGTCCGCGGGAACCGGCGACGTGCCGTTCAGGCTGTTGATGATCACGAGCCGCCGCACCAGTTCAGGCGCTTCGTGTGCGATGTACTGGATCAGCCAGCCGCCGTGGGAGTTGCCGGCCAGATGGGCCGGCGTGCCCAGTGCTCTGAGGAACCGGATGAGAACATCACCCTGGGCGCTCGCGGAGAAGTCCTGTGGCCCGCGGCCCGGCGTGAGCCCGAATCCCACGACGTCGACCGCGACCACGCGGAAGCGGCGGGAGAGCGGCTCGATCACCGCACCATAGGTCAGTTCGGCGCAGCACCAGACCAGCCCGCCGTGAATCAGGACGAGCGTGTCGCCCTTACCGGCTTCCAGATAGTGGGTGCGGATACCGTCGACATCGATGTAGCGATCCTGCCAGGCCGCCGGCATCGTTACCCGCGCCCCGGGCGCGCGTAGAATTCGGCCATTTGATCCAAGACGACCTCGATGCCATCGCCCATCTCGGGGTGCGATGGGAGGGTGACGATCTCTTCCACCAGCCGGTCGGTCACCGGTCGCGGCCCGGGGTCCTCACCGGCACGCGCGACGTAGGCCGGCGCCCGGTAGACGGGCTGCCGGTAGTGGATCGCGCACTCCGTGCCCTTCGCCGCCAGGAA
>JBGQGY010000071.1:0-19459 GCA_041497675.1 bacterium
CCCTCATGGTGTGTGCCGAGCCAGAGGCGCCCCCACCGCGCCCACCTCCCGAAGCCGAACGATCAAGCTCAGCGGCGGCGCAGCCGTCCGCTGCCGCGCCTAGTTAGGCGCCGGCCCCTGCAGCCGCCCGCCGGATCAGATCGTTGGACGGCCACCCGGGGTCCAGTACCTTTCGGGCCGTCTCGGCCCCGGCGACTGGCAGGTGCGACGGGTCGAGCAACCCGAGTTGCACCAGGACCGACGCCTGATCCCAGTAGATCCGCTCATACACGACCTGTCCCGCACGCAACTGGACGACGACCACCAACGGAACCTCGACCCGACGGCCGGTCGGCGCCACGCCGGGCAGCATCCAGTCCATCACGATGTCGTGGGTGAACGCGAAGATCATCTCGTCGATCACCCGCTCCTGACCGACCGTCCGGCAGACCGGGGTAAGCCGGGTGTCGGCCGGCATCTTCGGGATGAAGTGCCGGCTGTAGAACGCCAGCATCTCGGCCCGGCCCCGACCGCCGGTCATGACGGGGACATGATTGACATAATTGTCGTCGGACATGGTCGCGACAGTGGCGGCCGCGTCCCGGTCCGCGAACTCGCAGCGAAGATGTTCCTCCCATATGTCGATCAGCCGCTGCTCGTCTGGCGTGTACGTCGATTCCACGTCGGAACCTCCCCGTGGGCATCCGCCCGCTGTCGCCTAACGTTTGAGTTGATCGGCAGACAACGGCTTTCTCCCTCATAGACTGATGTCTCAAGCCTGAGTTTCTTGTCCCTTACCGGAGGGTAGAAGCCGATGTGCTTCTTGAAGGCGCCGAAGTCAATGCTGGAGGCGGGGCGGCTTGAGGCCGCGCGGCGCGCGAGGCCGAAGGTGGATATGATTGAGGGACACCTTCCGCTCCAGTCTGGTTCTTAGAGGAGACCCCAGATGACTATCGACACTGGGAACACCGGCTTCATGCTCCTGTGCTCGAGCCTCGTGATGTTGATGACGCCCGGGCTGGCGTTCTTCTACGGCGGGCTCGTCGGTCGCAAGAACGTCCTCGCCATCATGATGCAGAGCTTCGTCTCCATGGGCTGGACGACCGTGCTCTGGTGGGCTTTCGGCTTCTCGCTGTCCTTTTCCGGCAACCTCGCGGGCGGCACCGACTTCGCCGGCGTCGTCGGCAACCTCGACTGGGCGTTCCTGCGCGGCATCACCCTCGCCACGCCGGCGCCGATCAACGGCTCGATCCCGATGATCGTCTTCATCGCTTATCAGATGATGTTCGCGATCATCACCCCGGCGTTGATCACCGGTGCCTTCACCAATCGGGTCACCTTCAAGGCCTACATGGCCTTCCTCACCGGCTGGTTGGTCCTCGTCTACTTCCCGTTCGTCCACATGGTGTGGGGCGGCGGGATCCTGGCGCAGTGGGGCGTCCTCGACTTCGCCGGCGGCATCGTCGTCCACAACATCGCCGGCATCGCCGCCCTTGCCTCGGTGCTCTACGTCGGCAAGCGCAAGATCGTCGACCGCGGGCCACACTCCATCCCGCTCGTGGCGCTCGGCACCGGCCTGCTCTGGTTCGGCTGGTACGGCTTCAACGCCGGCAGCGAGTTTCGGGTCGACTCGGTCACCGCCGTAGCCTTCCTGAACACAGATCTGGCGGCCAGCTTCGCCGCCATCGCCTGGCTCGCCGTCGACTGGATGACCACCAAGAAGCCCAAGTTCCTCGGCCTCCTGACCGGCGCGGTCGCCGGCTTGGCGACCATCACCCCGTCCGCCGGCTACGTCTCCCCAGCCTCCGCCTGCCTGATCGGACTGATCGCCGGCATCGTCTGCTTCTACGCCGTGACGCTCAAGAACCGTCTGGGCTGGGACGACGCGCTCGACGTCTGGGGCGTCCACGGCGTCGGCGGCTTCATCGGCATCGCCCTCTGCGGCGTCTTCGCCACCAAGGCGTTCAACCCGGCCGGCGCCGACGGCCTATTGCGGGGCAATTCGCACTTCTTCCTCATCCAGCTCGGCGCCGTCGTCCTCTCCTCGGTATGGGCGCTCCTCTTCACCTTCGGCATGCTCTGGCTGATCGACCGGTTCACTCCGGTGAGGGTCGAGGACAGCGACGAGGCGATGGGCCTGGACGAGGCGCTGCACGGGGAGACCGCGTATCTCGAAGGCGTCTGAGCCATGGCCGCAAGCTCGGCGCGATTCCGGCGTGTAACTAGGGCGCGCGGCGCGCGACTCTATTGCTGGGGGTTGTGGCGCGTGCTAGACTCCGCCTGATAACGGCGATGACGGGGCAACCCACCCCTGAGCCGCGGCTGATGAGGCCGCCGGGCGCGCCCGATACGCGCAGAGAGTGCCAGAACCTGGAACAAGGGTGGTACCGCGGGAACCTCCCGTCCCTTGAGGATGTGAGGTTCTTTCCTTTTGAGGGAGTGCATGTCCACCGAGGCGCAGGCGTTCGTTAAAGAAATCCCGAGCAAGGCCGAGCACTTCTCGGATTGGTACACCGCCGTCGTCCTCAAGGCCGAACTCGCCGACTACTCGCCCGTCCGGGGCTGCATGGTCATCCGGCCGTACGGCTACGCGCTGTGGGAAGGCATGCAGCGCTGGCTCGACGAGCGCTTCAAGGCCACGGGACACTCCAACGCCTACTTCCCGCTCTTCGTCCCAGAGTCGTTGCTTAAGAAGGAAGCGGAGCACGTCGAGGGGTTCGCGCCCGAGGTGGCCTGGGTCACACACGGCGGCGCCGAGGAGCTGGCCGAGCGGCTGGCGGTCCGGCCGACGTCTGAGGCCATCATCATGCCGATGTACGCCAAGTGGATCCAATCCTACCGCGACCTGCCGGTGCTGCAACTGCAGTGGAACAGCGTCGTGCGCTGGGAGAAGTCCACGCGTCTGTTCCTGCGCACCACCGAGTTTCTGTGGCACGAGGGCCACACGGCGCACGCCACCTTTGAGGATGCCGATCGGGAGTGCCTCACGATCCTCGAGATCTACCGCCAGTTACTGGAAGACGTCCTCGCGATCCCGGTGCTCGTCGGCCGCAAGCCGCCGTCCGAGCGGTTCGCCGGCGCGGACAACACGTACACGCTCGAGGCGCTCATGCCGGACAGCCAGGCGATCCAGGCGGGCACGAGCCATTTCCTCGGGCAGCGGTTCGCGAAGGCGTTTGGCGTGAAGTTCCTCGATCGCGACAACACTGAGAAGTTCGTGTGGACGACGTCGTGGGCGGTGTCCACCAGGCTGATCGGCACGCTGATCATGGCGCACGGCGACGACCGCGGCCTCGGGCTGCCGCCGCGCATCGCGCCGATCCAAGTCGTCATCGTGCCGATCCTCGGCAAGAAAGAATCAGAAAAAGTACTCGATGCCGCTCGCGCGCTTGCCTCGCGTCTGGGGACGGTAGCGCGGGTGCGCCTCGATGATCGCGACGAGTACACGCCGGGCTGGAAGTTCAACGAGTGGGAGATGCGCGGTGTCCCGGTGCGCCTGGAGATCGGTCCACGCGACGTGGCCGCGAATCAGGTCGTCATGGTGAAGCGGACAGGCGGCGGCAAGACCACCATCTCGCTGGATGGGATCGAGCAGGCGGTGCGGGACGCCCTCGACGACGTGCAGCAAACGTATCACGCGCGGGCGAAGACGTTTCGCGACTCGCACATGGTGGAGGCCGATACCCTGGAAGAGGTCGAGAAGGCTATCCGCGACCGGCGCGGTTTCGTGAAGACGGGGTGGTGTGGCGATCAGTCGTGCGAGGATGTCATCCGCGAGCGTACCGGCGCGTCACCGCGCGTGATCCCGCTGGACGACGCGCCGGAGGGCGACTGTCTGGTCTGCGGGAAGCCATCGACCGCCACCATGTTCTATGCGAGGGCCTACTGACGCCGGTGCAGTACCTGATCCTCGCTCGACCTCTGGTCTTCATGGACTTTGAGTCCACCGGAACGAACCCGCTGACCGATCGCATTGTCGAGCTGTCGATGATCAGGGTGTGGCCCGACGGACGCCGCGAGACCCTCACGCGGCGCGTCAATCCCGGCATGCCGATTCCTCCCGAGACGACCCGCTTTCACGGGATCACTGACGCCGACGTCGCCGGCGCACCGACCTTCGCGGAGATCGCGCCCGAGATCCTCGCGTTCATCGACGACGCCGATCTCGCCGGGTTCAACGTGCAGCGCTTCGACCTGCCGCTGCTCCGCCGAGAGCTCTCGCGTATCGGGAAGGCGCTGGACGTCACCGGCCGCGCCATTGTCGATCCGCAGACCATTTATCATCGCCGGGTGCCGCGCGACCTGGCGGCCGCCTACCAATACTACTGCGGCAAGGAACTCGTCGACGCGCACCATGCCCGCGCGGACATCGAAGCCTGTGTCGAGATCCTCGACGCGCAGCTCGCGATCTACGCCGACCTGCCGCGGACGCCACAGGAACTCTTCGAGCACTTCACCCCGCGCGACCCAGCCGCCATCGATCCCGACGGACGGTTCGTCTGGAGGGGAGACGAGGTCGTGCTGACCTTCGGGCCCGACGATGTGCGGGGCCGGACGCTGCGGGATGTCGTGGCACAGGATCGAGGCTTTCTGGAATGGGTCCTCCGGAAGGACTTTCACCCGGAGGTCAAACGCATCATTCAGGACGCGCTGGAGGGACGCCTGCCTACGGCGCCGACATCGTAACCTTCTCGTTGTACCCGAACATCGAGACCGCCATGTGGTGCGCTTCGCCTTCCATGAAGAGGCGCGCCGGATAGGCCGTGGCCAGGTCGATCCAGACCGCGAAGTGGAGGGCGCCGCTGGGCTCCGAGAACGTCACGACCTGCGTCTGGCGCCCGTTGAGGTCGGCTTTCACCCCGAGCCGCGCTCCGACGATCCCGGTGGCCAGCGGGAAGCGAAACCGGACTTCCACAGAGCCGGGCCGCTCATTGATGTTCCATTTGCTTCCCTTGACGCGCGTGTAGGACTTCCTCCCCAGCACGCGACCCTCTTCCCCCGCGCTGGTGCGATACGTGAACCGATCGGGTGGAGCGAACACGTACTCGCGGGTCACGATGGTGCCGTCGCCCGCCGAATAGTGCTCGACTTCCCGCCACGCGCTGATCTTCGCCACCTGTTGCTCGGCCCGCTTGAGAAGCGCCAGCGCCTGCGGGTCGTTGGGACCGCCCTCGGGTTTGCCGACAAGCACCGGCAGCGCGAGCGACACGTCCTCGGCGCCCTGCCGCCTCACGGTGATGTCGAGGTCCCACCAGCCGGGAGCCCCAATGAACGGGCCATCGCCGCCGGCTTTGCCGTCCTGACCCGTGAGCTGCGTGACCTGCGGCGGCAGATCGGTCGTCAACGATCCCAGCCGGAGGATGAAGCGTATCTCCCCGGTCGGGGGCTGCTTGTCCGGTCCCATCGTGACGCTCAGATCGACCTTGTTGGCGCCCTGCTTTGCCGGTGACAAGGCGATCGCCACGTTCACGTTGTCGATCGTGCCGCCCATGAGGATTTTCGATTCTTCGGGGCGCTGGTTTATCGGCGTCTGGCCGTCGGCCGATTCAGTCCCTGTCACGGGCTGCGAGATCGCGACCGCCGCCGCGACAAGCACCACCGTCAGGGCGAGTGCCGTCTCGACCCGGACCAACAACGTCAGCGGCGCCCACATGCGGGACGCGCCGGCCAGACGCGGGACGATGCGCCAACGGTTGACCGCTGCCGTCAGCAGCAGCGGGGTTAAGATGATGAGTTTAATGAGCAGGGTGCGGCCGTACACGGGTCCCAGCAGCGCCGACAGTGTGCCGAGGTAGAAGTACGCCTGTGTGACACCGGTCGCCACCAGAGTGATGACAGTGACAAGCGCGAGCCGTGAGAATCGCAGCGCGCCGGTCTTGACGACATCCGGCGTCACGCGGTGGATCACGGGGAGGTAAAGCGCTCCGAAGAACGCGAGCCCACCGACCCACACGCTGGCCGAGACGATATGCACGAGGCTGACCAGGCTGCCGATAGCCCCCCGGGTGAGCCCGTGCGTCGTGAGCACGGGCCCGATCAGCAACACGCTGAGAATCGCGATCAACCCATCGCGTTCGATTGGTCGTTGTGGTTTGAGCTGGATCAGCAAGAAGGCTGCGCCGGTCAGCCTGAAGGTCAGATCGTGCCCGTCGTGCGACACGGACAGCACCCGCAGCAGCGGCTCGCCGAGCGCGCCGGAGAGCGACAGCGTTCCCGCGATGGCCATCGCGTCGTTGACCAGCCTGTAGACGCCCGAGACGACGATCATCACAGTGGCGACCTGCGCGACCCGGTACAGGTGCACTCGGAGGTCGCCCGTCGCCGCCGCCGGGATCGGAAGCCACAGGAAGGCCACAATGCCGCCGGTCAGCAGCAGCACGCCGACCAGACCGAGCCATCGGGCCAGCACGTCCTGCCAGGCCGGCGCCGCGACCGTGCTGGACGCGCCGACCGGCACGGCGACGGCGCCCACGCCAAACGCAAACGATCCCCTCGTCAGGTGGCCGTCTACAGCAGAGATGACGCGCCAGTCGACGATGTAGAGACCGGTCTCCAGCGACGGCACGTTGTAGACGACCGTGCGCCCGACACTCGAGAGGGGCTTCAACGGGATCCGCGTGCCGTCACGCACCAGGACGACGGTGCTGATCCGCGAGTCGACCGCTTCATTGAACTGCAACTCCATGCGGTCGGGGGAGGCCCTGAGCACGCTGCCGTGGGCGGGGGTCGAGAACTGGAGGACGGCGTGGGCCGAGGCGGCGGAGGAGAACAGTAGGACGAGCAGGACCATAGTACCCAGAAGACGGAGGGGCTGGTGGGGGGGAACACTAAATGGGATCGACATTGCGTTTAACCACACCAAGGATACTCGCCGAATACGGGGGGCGACAAGAGGATGCGATGCGCGCGGCGATGAACACGGTGGTCGTGAGTGCGGCAACTGACCGGGTGCGCGAGGCCCTGGCGGCATCGGGTATCGCGGCGGAGATCGTGGAGTTTCCCCAGGGGACCCGGACCGCGCAGGACGCGGCCCGGGCGATCGGCACGACACTGGGCCAGATCGTCAAATCGCTCGTTTTTTTGGCCGACGGGAGACCGATCCTGGTGCTGGCCTCGGGGCGCAATCACGTGGATACGGGCAAACTGGCGCGCGCCGCGGCGAGCGCGCGCATCGACCGGGCGGATGCCGACCGGGTGCGTGAGACGACCGGATTCGTGATCGGCGGGGTCCCGCCAGTTGGGCATACTGTATCGTTGGAGACGTTTATCGATGAGGACCTGTTGACGTACGATATCGTCTATGCGGCGGCGGGCACACCGACGGCAATCTTCCCGATCGCACCACGCGACCTGGTGCGCGCGACCGGGGGCCGGGTGGTGCACGTCGCGCGGCCGCAGTAGTCCTGGCGCCGATTTGAGGAGGTGTCCCGTGCAATACGCAGGACGCCGTGCTCCCATACTCCTGCTTGCGTTGGTCCTCGCCCTGGTTGGGGCGGCCGCCGGGTGGGCTCAGACCGCGCCATCCGGGGCGTCGGCATTCAATCACGTCCAGCACCTCGCCGGGGTGATCGGTCCGCGAGTCGCCGGCACGCCGGCCGACCGCCAGGCTGCCGAGTACATGGCTACGCAGTTCCGCCAGTACGGCTACGCGGTCGAGTTCCACACGTTCCAATTCCCCTTCTTTGAAGTGCGTCAGGTGCAAATGCAGGTCGCCGGGGCGCAGCCCAGGACGATCCAGGCCGAGGCGTTGTTGCTGACGGCCGCGACACCCGCCGCGGGCATCGAGGCGGAGGTCGTGCCGGTGGGGCTGGGCCGGCCGGAGGATTTCGAAGGCCGCCGAGTCACCGGCGCGATTGCGCTGGCCGAACGGGGCGGGCTCACCTTTCGCGAGAAGATGGTCAACGCGGCATCGCGCGGCGCGGTCGCGATCATCGTCTACAACAACCAACCGGGCATCGTGCCGGGCACCCTGCAGCAGCGAGCCGAGATCCCCGCGGTGACGGTCTCGCAGGACGACGGCCGGCAGCTGGTCGACGCCGCGCAGGCTGGCAGCCTGAGGGTCCGGCTCATGGTAGACGTCGTGAACGAGACGCGTTCGACGGCCAATGTCGTGGCCACCAAACGCGGCACGACGCGACCCAACGAGATCATCGTGATCGGCGGGCATTTCGACTCGGTCCCCCGCAGCCCCGGTGCCAACGACAACGCGTCGGGTGTCGCGACACTCATGGAAGCCGCGCGCGTGCTCGCTTCGGTGCCGACGGCGCGCACGATCCAGTTCGTCCCGTTCTCAGGCGAAGAACTCGGGCTCTTTGGATCGGCCGCGTTCGCGAACGACCGGCGGCAGGGCGTGGTGGCGATGATCAACCTCGACATGGTGGGCTGGGGCGAGCGGTTGATGGTGGGGAATTCACCAGGCCGCGACGGCGCCGCCGTCGACACGGCTCTGCAGGTCGCCCAGCGATTGGGCATCGAGGTGAACCGCTTCCGCGCCGTGGGCAGCGATCACGTGAGTTTTGAACGGCACGGGATCCCGACGGTCTTTGTCCACCGGGGCATCGACCCATCGTATCATCGCCCCACGGACGTGCCGGCAAACGTCGACCCCAAGCACCTCGAAGAAGCGGCGCGGCTGCTGGTAGCGCTCATTCAGGATCTGTCGCAGGTGCGCAGCAGCGCGACGCAGAGACGCTACAGCCAGCGTTTCTGATCACGGTAGTAATCTGCGGGACCGTTCGGGTGCCTCTTGCGAAAGCTCTCGAAGATTTTCAACAGTTGAATGTAGCGATGCTTCGATGATCTCAGCCGCTTGTGCGGGTAGTCGATCAGGAACTTCTCGACCTTCCACATGTTTCGGGGCGACAGCCGCCAATCGTAGTTGCCCAGTTCGCGCAGGTCGACCAGGGCGTACCCCGTGATCTTCCCCGTCCAGTCAACATACGGTTCGTAGTAGCTGGCGACCAGGTCGCGGATCGAGCGAAACACCGGCCGCCGCCCGTGCAGGCCGAAATCCCTCGACCGCGCGACTGACCCCCACCGGCCTCGGTGCTTAAAGACGAAGATGACGTGGTCCAGATTGTCCTGGGATTCCATGCTCACGACCAGTGGCGGATAGCCGTGCTGCTCCAGGATGACGGTGGCGGTCAGCGCGGCTTCCAGACAATGGACCTGCCGGATCTTGGCGATCTCGCGAAACGACCGCAGCGTCTCGCCGAGCCGTTCGTGGTTGTAGCGCAGCGACCGCAGGAACCCCTGGACCTGCTTTGGGGTTCGGTACGTCTCGATAATCTTGCGTTCACGGCGCGTGAAGGCGTCGCGCGGCGGCGCCTGGGTATGATCCATGCTCAGAAGGGTAGGGGAAGCAGGTCGGGTTCTGCCCAATGCGCCCGCGCATCGGGTCTCATCGCAGGCTCCCTTCCAGGCCTTCCAGTGTTGCCCAGAATCCGCGCATGGCGGCGTCGGAGGTCGCGCGTCCGACGCGGACCTCCACCCTGCGAAACGCTCCGGCGACGCGACGCGCCGTCTGCGCGCCTCTGGGGGTGAGGCGGATGCGGAACGACCGGCGATCGGTCGGTTCGATCTCCCTCGTGATGAGACCGCGGGTCTCGAGCCGGTCGAGGATACTCGTCAGCGTGGAGCGCTTGTGTCCAACGTCACGGTGGAGTTCGGCGACGGTGCGGCTTCCCCCGTCCGCCAGGGCCGCCAGAACGTGCGCGTCGGCCTGGCCGAGCCCCGGCACCTCGCGTTCGAGATACGAGGCGATCAGGTGGGTCGATCGCTGGATCGACGTGATGATTGCGTGTGCCGGTGTTGTCGACGAGGAAGGCATTCCGATAGCGAGAATATACGATATCGTACTATATGTCAATGAACCGTCTCTTCTTGCCGAGAGCGGCCCTTGGTGCTACACTAAACGTCGCACACAAATCACATAGAGACCTTCAGGGCAGGGTGAGCCGGCACGACGCCGGCAATTCCCGATCGGCGGTACAGCCCGCGAGCTTGGCTGCCACGCAGCCGGGCAGGACTCGGTGAGACTCCGGGGCCGACGGTATAGTCCGGATGGAAGAGGGTCACGTGATGCTCGGGTGTTGGACGCCGGGGCCGCGGCACGATCGTCGCGGCTTTCCTGCCCGCCCCGTGTATCTGGTTCGTATCGCCCGGAGGTCATCGCGACTTCGGGCGTGATTGTTTTGGTGACGGCGATCGCAGACGACATCCGGTGGATGGAAGAGGCCCTCGCCCTGGCGCAGCGGGCGGCCGGGCGGACGAGCCCCAACCCCCTTGTCGGCGCGCTGGTCGTGGCCGGTGGTGAGGTGGTTGGGCGCGGGTTCCATCACCGCGCGGGCGAGGCGCACGCCGAAGTCCTGGCGCTGGGCGAGGCCGGCGATCGCGCCCATGGTGCCACCCTCTACACGACCCTGGAACCGTGCAGCCACACCGGTCGCACGGGGCCGTGCACTGACGCGGTGCTGGCGGCGGGCGTGCGGCGTGTCGTCGTGGCCATGGTGGACCCGGATGTCCAGGTGTCCGGCCGGGGCGTCGCGCGTCTGCGTCAGGCCGGTGTTGCGGTCGATGTCGGGATCCTCGAGGGCCAGGCACGCCGCGCGAACGAGTTCTACATCAAACACCGCACCACCGGGTTGCCGTTCGTGACGCTGAAGTGGGCGATGAGTCTCGACGGCAAGATCGGGGTCACCCGTAATACCGAGACGCCGATCACCGGCGACGACGCCCGGCGGTACGCGCACGAGTTGCGCAACGTCTATGACGCAGTGCTGGTGGGCGTGGGCACGGTGCTGGCCGACGATCCCGAGTTGACGTGCCGGCTGCCCGGCGGCCGCGATCCGCTACGCATCGTCGTGGATTCGCGTCTGCGCGCGCCAGCGGGCGCTCGCGTCCTGACCGGCGCGCGCACCCTGATCGCGACAACGGCGTCGGCGCCGTTGTCGCGCATTGAGACGCTCCAACGGTCCGGGGTGGACGTCATCGTTCAGGACGGCGTAACGCGGGTCGCGCTGCGGCCTCTGTGTGAAGAACTGGGCCGCCGCGGCGTACTGAGCGTCTTGATCGAAGGCGGCGGCACCGTGAATGCTGCGGCGCTGGCCGAGGGGCTCGTCGACAAGGTGATCGCGCTGGTCGCCCCACGGCTGATCGGCGGCGACCAGGCGCCGACGCCGGTAGACGGTCCCGGGTTGGTGGCCGGCGTGTTGGCGCTGCGCGATCTGCGCGTCTGGTCGCTGGGCGACGACGTGGCCATCGAAGGATACGTTGGCGGCTGATGTTCACCGGCATCATTGAGGCTCTGGGAACGGTGGAACGCGTGGATAGCGGGGCGGAGGGCGCGCGTCTGGTCGTCCGCGCCGGTGCCGTGATCGATGACGCACGCATCGGCGATAGCATCGCGGTCAACGGGGTGTGTCTGACCATCACGGCGCTGAACGACGGAACGTTCACGGCCGATGTGTCGCTCGAGACGTTGCGCCGCAGCACGCTGGGTGACCTGCGCGGTGGCGATCCGGTGAACCTGGAACGCCCGTTGCGGGTTGATCAGCGCCTGGGTGGCCACATCGTCCAAGGGCACGTTGATGGTGTCGGTACGATTACCGGTGTGCGCCCAGAAGGCGACGGCATCTGGATGCAGTTGGCACCGCCGGCCGCGCTGCTGCCCCTTCTGGTCGAGAAGGGGTCGGTCGCGATCGACGGTGTCAGCCTGACGGTCGCGGCTCTGGCCGACAGTGGGTTTGCCGTCGCGCTGATTCCTCATACGCTCGCCGTCACCACACTCGGGCGGCGGCGCGTGGGCGAGCACGTGAACATCGAGGTCGATATCCTGGCCAAGTACGTGCAGCGGTTGCTGGAGGGAGCGCGAGGCACATGACCGATCATCAAGACGTTGCCGTCAGCCGGTTCGCGACGGTGGAGGACGCCGTCGAGGACATGCGCGCCGGGCGGATGCTCATCGTGGTCGATGACGAAGACCGCGAAAACGAGGGCGACCTCATCATAGCCGCCGAACACGCGACGCCGGAGGCGGTCAACTTCGTCATCGCCCAGGCGCGCGGGCTCATCTGTGTGCCCATGACGGCCGAGCGCTGCGAAGCGCTGCGACTCCCGCTCATGGTGGCGGAGAACACCGCCCGTCACGGAACCGCGTTCACCGTCTCGGTCGACGCGGCGGCGGGCGGCACCGGCATTTCGGCGTACGACCGCGCGCTCACGGTGCGCCTGCTTGCCGATCCGGCCACGCAGCCCGACGACCTCCTGCGCCCCGGGCACATCTTCCCGCTGATCGCGACTCCCGGCGGTGTGCTGCGACGTGCCGGTCACACGGAAGCCGTGGTCGATCTGGCGCGTATGGCCGGTCTGCAACCTGCCGGGATCGCCTGCGAGATCGTTCACAACGACGGCACCATGGCGCGTCTGCCGGACCTATTCCGGTTTGCCGAGCGCCACAATCTGAAGATCATTACGGTGCGCGACCTGATCCGCCACCGGATGCGGCACGACCCGTTCGTGCGGCGCGAGGGACAAACGCGCCTCCCGACCACGGCGGGCGAGTTCACGGCGATCGTGTACGAAAATCCCATTGACGGCTCAACTCAGCTGGCGCTGGTCAAGGGTGTCGTGGACGATGGCGAACCCGTGCTCGTGCGGATGCACTCCGAATGTCTGACGGGCGAGGTGTTCGGGTCGCTGCGGTGTGATTGTGGTGACCAACTGCGGGCGGCCATGGCCGCGATCGCGCAGGAAGGCCGCGGGGTCATTGTCTACATCCGGCAGGAGGGCCGCGGGATCGGTCTCGATAACAAGATCAAAGCCTATGCGCTGCAGGATCAAGGCAGCGACACGGTTGAAGCAAACGAGTTGCTGGGGTTTCCACCGGATCCACGCGACTATGGGGTGGGCGCGCAGATCCTCGTCGACCTCGGCGTCCGCCGCATCCGGCTGCTCACCAACAATCCGCGGAAGCGGGCCGGGCTGGAAGGCTACGGGCTCCAGGTTGTCGAGCGTGTACCGCTGGAGATTCCGCCGAACAAGGAGAACTACGCGTACTTGAAGACCAAGCGCCATCGGCTCGGACACCTGTTGAGCATCGAGTAGGCCACGCGCGCAGAGACCATGGGGACCGAGTATCGGGGAAGCGATGACGCCACCGGGCTGCGTTTTGCGGTGATCGCCAGCCGCTACAATGCCTACATCACCGAGCGGCTGCTGGAAGGGTGCCGGCAGGTGCTGGCGGCAGGCGGTGCCGCCGTCGTGGACGTCGCCTGGGTGCCGGGCGCGCTGGAAATCCCGCTGGCCGCGAAGCGGCTCGCGGACACCCACCGCTACGATGCCATCATTTGCCTGGGATGTGTGATCAAGGGCGAGACCCTGCATTTCGAACTTGTGGCGCAGCAGGCGGCGGCGGGTATGACCCGCGTCGCGTTGGACACCGGCGTGCCGGTGATCAACGAGGTACTGGCCGTGTTCGATCCCGCGCACGCCGCGTCCAGGGCCGGCGGGCAGACCAACCGGGGTGAAGAAGCCGCCCGCGCCGCCATCCAGATGGCCACCGTGATGCGCTCGATGCCTTGATGAACGCCCGATGAGCGTGGTCGTCTATCACCGCGCCCGCGTGCATCCTGACGCCGGCCCCCGTGCGAGCGCCGATGCGCTGGCGACGGTGTTTGGTCGATTGCTTGCAGTGGGGCGCGCGGACGAGATCGAGGCCGCGTTCCCAAGGGCGCGCCGGGTCGATCTGAGGGGTCTGCACGTCTTCCCGGGGCTCATCGACGCTCACCTGCACTTCGTCAGCTACGGGATGGGACTGCTCCAGGTTGAACTGCGGCAGACCCGCTCGATCGCCGAGGCCGCGCGCCTGCTGGCGCAGCGCGCGACAGCGCTGCCCGTGGGGGCCTGGGTGCTCGGACGGGGATGGGACAAAAACGTGTGGGCCGAGGGGCGCTTTCCCACCCGTCACGATCTCGACCCACTGACCGCTGATCACCCCTGCGCATCGTGGAGCAAGGATGGGCACGTCTTCTGGGTGAACTCGGCGGCGCTGCGGCTGGCGCGCATCACACGCGCCACCGTCGATCCACCGGGTGGGGTGATCAGCCGCGATGGATCGGGCGAACCCGACGGCATCTTGAAAGAAGAAGCCAAGACATTGGTCCAGCGGATCCTGCCCGATCCCACCCCCGAGATGCGCGAACAGGCCGTTGCGGCCGCGTCCGCCGAGTTCCACCGATTTGGTCTGACCGGCGTGCACGCGTTCACCGGCGCCGCCGCCGAAGGCCCCGATCAGTTCGCGACACTGCAGCGCCTCCACGCGCGCGGCGAACTGGCCATCCGGACCGTCGCGACCGTCCCCGACCGGCTGACCGATGCGGCCGTGGCCGCGGGGATGACGACCGGCGTCGGCGACGCGATGCTGCGGGTCGGCGCGCTGAAGCTCTTTGCCGACGGCGCGCTTGGCTCGCAGACCGCCAGCATGCTCGAACCGTATGCCGGACAGCCGGGCAATGTCGGGATTCAAGTGCGCGCGCCCGAGGAAATTGACGAGTTCGTCCGCAAGGCGGTGGGCGCGGGGTTCTGGACGGCGATTCACGCCATTGGTGACCGGGCCAACCGTGAGGTGCTTGATGTCTACGAGCGTTACGATCAGGCCTCGCGTCGCTTCGGTGCGAGGCATCGGATCGAGCACGTCCAGGTGGTCGATCCGGACGATCTGCCACGGCTGGCGCGGCTCGGGATTGTCGCGTCGATGCAGCCCATCCATGCCACCGCCGATCGCGACATCGCCGACCGCTATTGGGGCATCCGCGCGCGCTGGTCGTATGCGTGGCGCTCGCTCGCGGCCACCGGGGCCGTCCTGGCGTTTGGATCGGACGCACCGGTCGAAACACCCGATCCCTGGCGGGGGTTGTACGCGGCGGTGACGCGGCAGCGGGAAGAGGAGCCCGGCGTGCCCTCCTGGTATCCGCAGGAGTGTCTCTCGTTGGAACAGGCGTTGCGCGCGTATACGACGGGTCCGGCGTACGCCGCGGGTACCGAAGCGTGGCAGGGCCGCTTGACCCGCGGGTCTGTCGCGGACTTCATCGTCTTGGACCGCGATCCGTACGCCGGGTCGTCCGAAGACCTGCTCCGGGTACAGGTCCTGGCAACGATCGTGGACGGCCGCGTGCGGTACGCCACCGGGGCGCTCGCGGGAATCGCCGGACAACATGAGGAGGAGTCGTCGTGAAGAATACCGTGCTGCTCGAAGAACTGTCCTGGCCCGAGGTGCAGGCCGCCGTGGAGGCCGGCACGCGCACGATGATCATCGTCACGGCCTCGATGGAGCAGCATGGCCCGCACCTGCCGATGATGACCGATACCGCCATCGGGTACGCGCTAGGTGAGCGCCTGGCGCGGCGGTTGGGCAAGACGCTCCTCGCGCCGATCATCCGGCCCGGGTGCTCGGATCACCACCTCGCGTTTCCGGGCAGCCTGTCGATCCCTCGAGAGGTATTCATCGAGACGGTCATGGGCTGCGTGCGCTCGCTGGCGCCGCACGGCTTCGACACGTTTGTGCTGCTGTCGACTCACGGCGGTAACTTCGATGCCTTGGAGGATGCCGCCCGACGGCTGCGCGGCGAGTTTGCCTCGAAGCATGTACGGATCATTGACGCCGCTGGTCGCGACGCCCTGACCGAGACGATGCGCGTCATGGTTGAAGCGGCCGCGCAGATGGGCGCGCCGCAGGACGTGGACGCGATCCACGCCGAGGTGACCGAGACCTCGATCATGATGCTCCGTCATCCTGCGCTGGTGGCCGCCGATCGTCTTGAGCAAGGCCGCATGGGACGGATCGACCGCGACGATATGTTCCGCCGTGGGCTTCGCGCCATCACGCCGAACGGCATCCTCGGCGATGCGCGCGGCGCGACGCCGCAGATCGGCGACGCCGTGCTCGAGCGTCTGGCCGAGCACCTGGCGGCCGTGGTGCGCCGGCAACCGGGCTAACGGGGTCCGGCCAGGAAACGCCGCGGCGGTCGCGAACTACTCGACCACATGCGGAGAGGAGACTGTCGAAATGGGCACGACCGGTCGCTCGGTAGTGGACCTCGACCTCAACGCGCTCCTCACCGATCTGCGCCGCGCGATGCTGATGGAACTCCAAACCTTCTATTCGCTGTGGATGACCGCCATCGTCGCGGAAGGGTTTCACGGCGAAGAGCTCACCGAGCACTTCAAAGCCGACGCCCTGGAAGAGCTCGGCCACGCCGAGAAACTCGCGAATCGTATCCTCGAGTTGGGCGGCCAGGTCGTCGTCGATCCCGGCGGTTGGGCCGCCGTCGCGGGTGGCCCCTGGATCGGGCCGCGGCCGGACCCAAGCGACGCGGACGGGATGGTCGGGGATCAAATCGAGGCCGAGGCCGCCGCCATTCTCCATTACAACAACATCGCGAAGATGACGTTCGGCAAAGACCCGGTCACCTACATGCTGGTCACCGAGCTGCTGGCCGACGAAGTGGGGCACGAGGAGTTTCTCGAGAACCTGCTGGGGCCCAAGGGACGCAAAGAACTCACGGCGCGCGCCCGCGCTGCCAGGAAGCGGGCAGTGGCGCGGCCGCGGCCGGCCCGATAGTCGCAAAAAGTGACGACCCATCTGCCGTGAGGCAGGTGGGCCGTCTTTTACCGCGCCGTCTTTACCGCTTGGAGGCTTTCGAGTATCGCGCGCCGACCTCGGCCCAGTTGACCACGTTCCACCAGGCGGCCAGATAGTCGGGGCGCTTGTTCTGGTACTTCAGGTAGTAGGCGTGTTCCCAGACGTCCACGCCGAGAATCGGGACCTGCCCATCCATGAGCGGGCAGTCCTGATTGGCGGTGCTGGTGACGGCCAGTTTGCCGTCCTTCCCCAGTACCATCCAGGCCCATCCGCTGCCGAAGCGGCCGGCCCCAGCGGCATTGATCGCTTCTTTCAGCTTGTCGACCGACACGAAGATGGCATTGATGGCCGCCGCCAGGTCGCCGCCCGGCGCGCTGGGACCGCCCGGCTTCATGATGTCCCAGAACATGGTGTGGTTGTAGTGGCCGCCGCCGTTGTTGCGGACGGCGGTGCGGATGTTTTCCGGCACGGCGTTCAAATCTCGCAGCAACTCGTGAATGGCCTTCGACTGCAGGGCCGGCGCGCTCTCGAGCGCCTTGTTTGCGTTGGTCACGTAGGCGCCGTGGTGTCGGTCGTGGTGGATGCGCATCGTCATCTCATCGATGTGGGGCTCGAGCGCATTGTACGCGTAAGGCAACGGCGGCAGTTCAAACGGCATGGATGCTCTCCTCCTGAAACTTGGGGTCTTTAGGACTCTTCGAGACTAAACCCCGCTGTCCCTGCCAATGTTACAATATCAGAAGCCATGGGTATGGATGCTGAGGACGGCCGGCTTCTCGAGGCCTTCCGGCGCGGTGAGGAGAGCGCCTTTACGGCGCTCGTCATCAAATACCGCGAGGGCATCTATCGTGTCGCGCGCCGCATGCTCAGCAACCACGAAGACGCGGCGGACGCCACGCAAGAAGTCCTGATCCGCGCCTACCGGGCCCTGCACCGGTTTGACGGACGATCGCAGCTCTACACGTGGCTGTACCGCATCACCGTCAACCTCTGTCTCGATGCCCGCAGCCGGCTCGCACGGGTCACCCTGGTCGACGGCGAAGAAGCCCTCAAAGACGTCGCCGCGGGACCGGGGATCGAGGACGAAGCCGAACATCACGAAACCGGCCGGCTCGTGGCTGACGCGGTCGCGGGGCTGCCGCCGCGGCAGCGCGCCATGGTCGTGCTGAGGCTCTATCAGGATCTGCCGTATCGGGAGATCGCTCGGATCATGGGCTGTACGGAGGGCACGGTCAAAGCCACCATGTTTGCCGCGGTGCGAAAACTGCGCCAGACCCTGACAGCGAAGGGGGTCCGGGCGCCATGACCATCCGTTGCGAGGAGGCGCTCCAGCGCCTGGTCGAGGGACTCACCGGGTCGGTCACGCCCGCCGATCGCGAGGCCGTCGTCTCGCATCTGGCGACCTGCACCCGATGCCGCGATGAAGCCGCGCACCTCGAAGACGTGACCGGGCACCTGCGCGAGGCCGGCCGATTCAGCGCTCCGCCGGGGTTCTGGCCCGAGTTTATGAGCCGTCTGGAGACGCGGGTCGCCGAAGAGCGTCTTCCGCTTTCGGTACGCATCGGACGCTGGCTCGCGCCGCCGCGCTTTGCGATGGCCACAGCAGTTGCCACCGTTGCCACAGTCCTGCTCCTCACGACGGCCGTTCGCCACACCTCTCAACCGGCCGCCGAGCCTGATCCTCTGGCCGGCGCCCGGGGGATCGTGACTGAGACGATGACCACCACCCTCCCGTCGCTCGGCGAGATGCTCGACGTCTGGCGGGCGGGCATGACGGCAGATGGTCCGCGCTGACGCCGTGCGACGGTTCATCCCCGTCGCGCTCATCGTGATGGTGGCGCTCGCGATACCGGCGGTGGGTCAGGAGATCCATCCCACCCCACGGGGCGAGCGGATCATCGAGGCGCTGTTGATCTGGCGCCTGGTTGATGAGCTCGACCTCACCGACGCGCAGATCGCCCGCACCTTTCCGAGGATCAAGGCGTTGAAGGACATCCGGCTGGAAATGGGCCGCCGGGTCCCGCCGCTGCTGCGCGAGATCCGCGTGATGACGCGTCAGGTACCACGCGATGATGAGGCGATCCGCATCAAGGTGACCGAACTCAACCAGTTGCGGGTCGATATGGAAACACGGCGCCGGCGGCAGCTGCAGGGGATCGCGACGGTGCTGACGCCTGAACAACTCGGCAAATTCGCGCTGATCCAAGAGACCTTTGAAATCGAGACCCTGCGCCTGCTCCAGGAGGCGCGGAGGGTTGCGGAAGAGCAGCTGCCTCCCAGGCGATAGCCTTTGGGCACAGGAGACCGCGACCTTCGCGGTGTAACCCTGTGCCCGATGGAGCGGATCGCGTCGCGCATCGCCACTCAGAGCGAAGAATTCCAGGCTAACCAGCGCCACCACGAAGCGCTGGTGGCCGAGCTACACAGGCGGCTCCAACAGGTTCGGGCGGGTGGCGGCGAGCCGGCGATGCAGCGTCATCGTTCGCTGGGGAAGATGACCGCGCGCGAGCGGATCGACGCGCTCCTCGATCCCGGTTCGCCGTTCCTCGAACTGTCGCCGCTCGCCGCATGGGACATGTACGACGGCGAGGCCCCGGCCGCGGGGATCATGACGGGTGTCGGGCGCGTCAGTGGGCTCGAGACGATCATCGTCGCCAATGACGCGACGGTGAAGGGCGGCACGTACTATCCCATCACGGTCAAGAAACACCTCCGCGCGCAGGACGTAGCACTGGCCAACCGGCTGCCCTGCATCTACCTCGTCGATTCAGGCGGCGCGTTTCTGCCTCTCCAAGACCAGGTCTTCCCCGACCGCGACAACTTCGGCCGGATCTTCTACAA